>CANPXY010000023.1 GCA_947587115.1 uncultured Bacilli bacterium | reverse complement strand
ATAAATATCCGACTATTAGTATACAACAATTTATGGATATTTACCATGAAGATATTATTTTCAATAAAAAGATGATTAATATAGTTAAAGATAATAACCTTAAAATTAGAAGTTATTCCTTTTTTGAAACTTTATATGAAAGGTTTGATTGGTTTAAACCTATTAAGCATAAATGTTTCAATAAAGATTATGAAAACCATCCATTAAGAGAACCCTCTCCTCAAAGAGGTATTTTAATTATGATTGATGGTACACCACATGATTGGTTTCAAAATGGTAGAAAATCTTCCTTACATTTAGCTATTGATGATGCCACTGGGGAAGCTTTATGTGGTTGGTTTATGCCTACTGAATGTTTAGAAGGTTATGTCCATATGCTTGAAATTTTAGTTACTAAATATGGTATCCCTGAAAATATCTACTGTGATAGACATACTATCCTAATTAATCCTAAAGATGGTGAATTAACTAACTTTGGACATATGTGTAAAGATTTAGGCATCAATATCATCGCAGCTAATACTCCTCAAGCTAAAGGCAAAGTTGAAAAATGGAACAACACTATTCAAAATAGATTAATCAACGATATTACTAGATATAGCATTAGATCTATAGATGAATTAAATAAATTTTTTAATGATTATTATTGTAACTATCTCAATCATAAATATGCCTATGAACCTAAAGAAGAAGATACTGCTTTTGTTCCTTTGGACAATATAGATTTATCTAATATATTATGTATTAGAGATAAAAGAACTATCCTTAATGGTAATATGATTTCTTGGAATAATAATTACTATCAAATATTGGATAAGGACAGTTCTATTAAACAAATATATAAAAGAACAGAAATAACTGTCTATCAAAATGTTTTAACAAAAGTGGTAAGAGTTAAATACTATAATATCTTCTATGAAACAAAACAGGTTGAAGGTCATAGACAAGATCCAGTTAAAAAAGAACAATTGAAAATAGATAATCAAAAACAATTAGAACAAGTTTTAAGAGAACGAGATGAAAGATTAAAAGCAAGGGCGAGCAAAGCGAGTTTATCTTGACCCTTGCTTTTTAGATTTCCTCATTTACAATACTCTTACAAACAAAGTTACCCTTTGTTTGTTATCTATATTGTAAATCGGTATCATTTTAACTAATGATTAACACTTTTTATTGCAATCAATCAAAAAAGAGTCATCGACTCTTTTTACTTGGTTTTACTAGAATTAGCTGTATTGACTGAATTTACAGAAGTTGGATTCGCTAAACCATTTACATAATTGTTTACATCTTCGGCACTTACTGGAACATATAAACCACTTTTATCTACTACAAAAGTTGTCGTTCCAAAAGTAGCTGTTTTTTTAGTAGCTTTGGCAGATGGATTATCGATAATGTTTCCTTCACTATCATAGATCGGACCATCAAATTTTAAATTACCATCTTCATCGACATATTGATCATCAACATCAATATGAGGATCTACATCGTCTACTGTAGGACGTTTTGGTGCTTCAGAGTCGCTGCTTCCGCTAGATGAACTAGACGAACTAGAGGAATGATCGTTCATCCATGCATTGTCTTTTTCAACTTGTTCTTCTAATTTTTTCTTTTCCTCTTGGATTTGCTTTTCAAGTTCAGCTTTTTTACGATCAGACTCTTGTTTAGCTTTGGCATTTTCCTCTGCGATTTGAGCGTTGATTGCATCTTTCTGTTTCTGTACTTCTTGTTGAATTGCAGGAGATTGTTTGGCAACCTCTGCTTCGGTCAATTGTTTTTTATATGGTGTTGTAGTTGTCGTAGTAGTTCTACCTTTTGATGCAGATTGTTTAACTGCTTGTTTTCCAATGGTGTCTACGGTAGCACTATCCCACCATCCTTCGATTAGACCAACATCATTTTTCTCTTCTGACAAATCATAATGATCGACAGAAGCGATTCCTGCTTCACGCAACTCTTCGTATGGAACAATCTCTTGGATTTGAAGTTTACCATCGGCATCTTTTTTAACCTCATATTCAGCACGAAGTTCGTCTTTAGCAATTTCAATACTTTGTCTTTGTTCTAATTGTGATTGGTATCTTGCAAGTTTTTCTTGAGCAAAATTACACATACCAAGTTCATTGAAATATTTAATTTCGGTATTGTTTAAATTTACGCCAATATTACGAGTCATAACTTCCATTGCAGAAATCATTGGTGTTACGGCATAAGCATAATCTTCATAGCCTTTATCGGTATGAATAAAGCCAATCTGATCTTCACTTTGAATTGGGAAATCTTCCCTTACCATTGCATAGAACTGTTTAGCTATGGCTACTTTGTCTTCTTTTGTTGAAGCAAGATTGAAGTTTATAATTAGCTCTTCATATTTGTTGAAGAATGCTTGCCCTTTTTCAGAGTTAATTAGAGCACCTCTGCCAGATGGCTCCGTAGCTCGTGCATAGTAGAGCATTTCTTTGCTATTAGATAATTTTAATAAATCATAAAGTTCATTACCATCAATCTTATAAGTATCAAAGATTTCAAATAATTGTTCATCTGTAAAATCATTAAATGCTAGATAAGCTGCTATATTTTCATCCCATGAATGAGCAAGAAGACGATCTTCTCCATCTTTCATAATACTAGGCGATAGACGATCGTTAAAGCTTTTCAACGTCGTTTGAACTTTCGATACTGCTGTTTTCTTCGTTCCTTCAGAAAGCTGCGCTAATAATTGATCAAATTGAGAACTAGAATAAGATTGAGAATTTGTTACTTTTTCATTTTTCTTAATACTGCATCCTCGTAGTGAAAGAATTGTTATGAGTGCTGCACCAGCAATCACTACACCACTAATAGCACGTTTGGCAAGAGATGGTTTCGCTTTTTTTGTAAGTTGATCTGCCTTCTTTTTTTGTAATGATAGATTGATAAAGTCAAATCTTGCTTTGGCATCTTGAATAGATACAGAATGAAATAATTTTTTCTCTTGAAGTTGCTTAATTGCTGTATTACTTTTTGGATCAATTCCATTGGCTTCAGCTACAGCCTCTAAATAAGGAAGTGCATCCTTCTTAGTTAGAAGAACAGGCGATTTATTTGTCTTAAAATAGACAGCGGCTAACCATTCTTTTTTGCCATTTTTCTCTTGAGCAAAAAAGTCTATATCAGAAATATTCTTTCCGTTCATTATGATCTCACCTCTTATTTCTTTCTTGAGTTACCAGTATATTTGTAACCGTTGTTCAACAAGTTGGTATCGTTGTAATAACTCCACTTGATGTCGGCTTTACCTTGATTTAGAAGTTTTCTAGTCTGAATTCGATAATACTTGACGTCCGCATATGCTGGTTCCTCTCTTTGAACTGTTTTATATCGTGTTACATATACTGTAACTTTTTTGGTGCTCTTTGTAGCACATGACACTGCAATATTAGGATGATCTGTTACAGATACAGTTTCACCTGTATATTCCCATTTTCTAAATGTAAATTTTGGTAATGTTTGACAAGCATCATCACATGCTAAATAATTGGATCCTACAAGTTCGTAATAAGTTGTTGGCGTATCTTGTGGTGGATTATCGTAAGTAAATATACCGCGATCGACCCAAGCTCCACCTTTTTTCGCATATACTGTGTTTCCGTATTTTTCATAGCTCCACTCTGAACACCATGTCTCTGTATAAGATAAGCTAGGCTCTTCAGATTGATATGCTTGTAGATAAGATTTTGGATAGGTACCAACTTGCTTTCTTTCTTGTTTTACTTCAATTCGTTTTAAACAATTTGGATCACTATCTTCACAAGAAATTGGTTGGATGCCATCTGCATCAACATAAATCGTCCAATTAGACCATGCATCCCATTTTGAGTAAGTAGCACCAATCCATTTTTGGTATTCATATTCATAATTTGGCTTCTCTTCTGGAATTGGGTCATCTTTACAATAACAATCTTTTGAACCCGGATTTATGAGGGTCTGATTTGCAGCACAACTAGTAATTGGACAATACTCTG
Source organism: uncultured Bacilli bacterium (assembly GCA_947587115.1). Lineage (GTDB taxonomy): Bacteria > Bacillota_I > Bacilli_A > RF39 > UBA660 > CANPXY01. The sequence continues at coordinate 11,827 of CANPXY010000023.1, read as the reverse complement.
GTGTTGGTTCTGGATTCGTTGGTGTATCTTTTTGTGGTTCTGGTGGTTTCGTAGGTGTGTTCACTACTTCTTCATCTCTTTTAGCGCAGATAAATGAATCACAATAGTTATAGCATCCCATATGGACAAGAACATAATCTTCTTGGTCTCCACACTTGAGGTTTACCTTCATCAAATATTCTGTATCCAATTTCGTAATTGTTACATAAGATCCGTCAAGATCACAAACTTTGCCATCTTTGTCGATCAACGGAATAATCAAATTCTTAGCGATCATATCACGCAAAGTCATCGTATCTTTGTCACCTATTTCTTTAGGTAAACGTTCTGTCGTATAGTAACTTGTTGCAGCATCCTGCATTCTCTTTAAATTGTCTGCGAAGATCTGGCTAGTAAGTGGCGTCAAATCTACTTTTGGTGTAGCCACTGGTGCCATAAATTTTGGCAACAACCAAACGAGTAGCAATACGAATACTACTACTAAAATAAGTTTAAGTAGAAAATCTCTAAATGGAAATCTTCTTTTTTCAACTAATTCGTCTGTATACATATTTTTCATTCCCCCTCTGTATGGCAGGTATTATACCATAGAGTTTCTTATTTGTCAAATTATTTCTTTAGTTTTACCAACGTACAGCCGCTGTTAAAATTGTCTAATTTAAATTCCTCTACAATTTTCTCTGTTCTTAATAAATTATGCACTTCTTTTTTTAATATTCCGCTACCGATTCCATGAATAATGGCAACTTCATAATTTTTCATTTTTTTCTGATCATAGAGAAATTCTCGCGTCGTAATTCGAGCAATTTCGCGATCCATTCCGTGAAGATCTAAGGATGGCATATTAGGATAAAAAAGCATGCCGTTTCCCTTCTTCCAAGACTTCTTCTAAAGTTGGCATCGAATTTCGACTTCCTATTCTGGTAACGGAAAGGGCTCCTGTAACATTGGCCAACAAGAGTGAGGTACGAAGTGAATAGTTATGACTGATAAAATAAGTAAAAGCGCCATGGAAAATATCTCCTGCACCAGTGGAATCTTGTGCCTCTACTTTGATTGATGGTAAAATTTCATAATCTTCCAGTTTCGTAAAACATCCCGCTTCTTCCAAAGTGATAATCACATTGGTTTGAAAATCTGCTTTCAGTTTTTGATAGATTGTAATCAACGTCTCTATATGATCGAGATCGATGGTCTCTTTGGTATACTCTTCGGCAAAATCTTTAGAACAAATCAAGTATGTTACCAAAGAGCCCAACTGAACCGTTGAATCGCGAACACGGCCGGCATCTAAAACCGAAATCGCATTTTTATTTTTTAATAAGACATTTTTTGATACTTCTAGTTCTTCCCCATCGACTAAGATGACATCTGGCGTCAAAGGAATCTCTTTACCTGAATAATGCAACTCCTGATCACGTGAAGTCAAAATGGTTCTTTTCCCAGTGGATGTAGTAGCAATCACATAGCTAGTCGTCGTCTTTTTGCCTGCTTGTTTTTCTAAATACGTAATATCCATGCCAATAGACTTTAGTTCTGCTTCCACTTTATCACCATAAAAGTCAGCTCCTACAACACCGGCAAAACTAATGTCCATTCCCCATTTAGCTAGTAAATAAGCAGCGTTACATGCAGGTCCACCACCACATTCAATGGTCGTTCCTACTCTATTTTTGCTATTCTCTTTGGGAAAATTTTCTACTGGTATTGTAATGTCATAACTAGCATGTCCTATACAAAGTCCCTTCATCATTATCACCATCTATTATTATTATAAGAAAAAAAGAACGATCTTTCAAGATCATTCTTCGACATTTACACTTTTCTTTAACGTTTTATCTTTGACTTGAAACTTTTTAACGGTTTTGCAAATATACAAAGATTTTTTCGTCCTTATTCCAAAGCTCTTCATAATCATTGTCTTCAATAAAATTTTTTATAAATTCATCATGATGTCCTTCTTGAACAACAATCAATTTGGGATTGTTTTTTTCTAAATCGGCAAAGTATTCCTCTTGTCTTTTTGAATCAACTTCGCTTATCGGATACTGATAAGAATATTTAGAGGCCGACAATCGATTCGTAATAAGATATATATAATCCCAATTGCCATAGACCGTAATTCGATCGTCTTTATCAGAATGGGTTGTTACTAAATCTTTGATCGTTTGGACATCTTCTGTGATCGCAAACGTATTGTTATTTAAGGCCTTGTATAATGTAGTTCCTTTACTTACCAACGTGATCCACTGCGGGGCAACGATACTGGCAAGTAAATATACAAATACCATCGCAGATAATCCCTTGTGTTCATCAGCAGAAATTACGTGAACAAAATATGTCAACGGAACTACTAAAGCTGGAATTAAAATCATTCCATAGTGGCTATAAGCTCTACCAGATAAAGCAACCATCACGAGTGATAATAATATATATACTAAATTCCATAGATAGACGGTCTTATCTTTCTCACGAATGATTGCATATACATTTGCAAATACAGCCACTAAGATCATAGTGCTATTAAAGAATATAAATAATGCATCCCATTTGGCACTAATGCCAAACATCGAAGCATATTTCATATTAAATATAATATAATCCTCGAAAAAAGCTTTAAAAGCGCCTTTAGAAATCAACCAAGCAAAAACGGGAACGACTACAAGCAAAATTCCTATGATGAAATGTAAGAGGTAATTTCCTAATTGTCTATAATTCTTTTCTTTTATACACTTTATAAAGATCGCAAAACAAAAGACAATCCAGCAAGGAATCATATTGACTCTAAGTAGAGCAACACTTGCTAAACAAGCACCACAGACGATTAGACGCCATTTGTTTACATGACCGTTTAATAGATAATCTATAAAAATATAAAGTGATATGGTTATAAAAGGCAAAGCATATTCCTCTACTAAATTTCCGCTTTCAAAATAGAAAAATAAATTTATAATCGACAATAATAAGACAAGTATGGATGTAAATGTTTTAGTTTTTAATCTAGCAGTTTTATATATAAACAAGAACGTTACAAATAAACCGATCGTCTCTAGAATCCAAATTCCGCTTGTTGGTCTTAAAATATATCCTATATAATTGATCAAATATAGAATAGGACCTTTGTGATCAAATAAATCTAAATATGGCATATAACCTTGTTGCATCATCTTACCAAAAAAGCGAAAAACATTTGAATCTGTAGAGAAAACACCCTGTTCGAGAAAATACAACGGAGCGTTCATTGCAAAGATCACTGCAAGCGTTAAAATAATGAGTATCGCTAACAACTCTTTGGGGTTATATTTAATTCGCTCACCTTGTTGATCCGTCTTTTTAAATATAAATAATTTGCTAGCAATGTAATTAAGAATAATGACTAAGACATTCGCAAGTGTTTTCATGACCATCGCGTTCAATTGAAGCCTCTCAACAAAGACATACATGATCGCAAGATCTAACAAGCCCGTTAAAATTCTACAGCCAAAGAACGAGACGCTTTCTCTTACGATGTCTTTTAATTGACGAGTTTTACTATCAAATACCCATATTTTATTGGTAACATAAGCAAACAGTACGGCAATGAACCATGCAAGAGCTGTACTTATTAAAACTCCAAAATGCAAAAGTTCAGCACATACAAAATAGGAACCTATATTAACCAAAGTGGTAGCAACACCAAAAATTCCATATAAAATTAAACTCTTATATTTTTTTAGCATCTTTTATCATATCCTTTTTAAAGTTTCTAAAATCTTTTAAAGAAGCAATCCCTATTTTCATAATCTTTTTAAAATTAATTGAATTGACGCCTGCTTTTCTAGGCTCAAATGTAATTTCTTCAAATGTGACATTCTCATCATAGAATTTATAGAAAACACTGAGCATGACATTTGGTAAATTATAATCGTTCTTAAAACGATCAATGTATTTATTTACCAAAGAGGATTTCATTAATCGAAAAGGCGCATTTGCATCTTGTAGTTTAACACCAAAAATCACTCTTAATATTTTACATAAGATATCCTCAACCAATTTTCGAGATTTTCCATCGCCTCTTACGACTCGGTTTCCTAAAATGGCATCAAATTGGTTTCTTAAACTCCAAAATTTTTCAAATTCATCCGGATTGGTCTGCCCATCTGAATCAGTTTGGAAAATCCAATCGGCTCCTTGATCAATGGCATAGTGATATAGTTCAATAAGCTTGGGGCCATGTTGTTTTAACCCTTTCGATAAAATTATAAGCTCTGGATAGGTTTTTTGCAATCTTTTTAATATGGCATGGGTTCGATCCTTACTCCCACTATCCGCTATGACAAGCTTGGAATCTGCATTTCCAAACTTTAATACTTTCTGCCAACTTTTGACAATCTCTTCAATATTTGCTTCCTCGTTGTATGCTGGCATCACAATATATAAACATTCTTTTATCTGTATCTTTTTCTTCATTTTATTTTCCTACTTTCTCATACAAGTCTAAGGCTCTTGCTATCACGGCGTCCATATTATAATATTTATATTCCGCTAATCGTCCACATAAATACAGATTCGGAATTTTTTGGGCCAATTCATAGTACTGATTGTATTTTTTCTGATTTTCTTCACTGATAATGGCATAATATGGAATACAATTTTCATCCTCCACATTATATTTTTTTGGATATTCTTTCAAAATGGTCGTAGCGTGATCTATAATTTGATCATTAAAATACTTAAATTCTGTAATTCTGGTATAGTCTTCTTCATTCGGATAGTTGACAACTGAAGATGGTTGGTAATAGTTCATATCATAATTTTCAAAAACTAAATCTAAAGAACGATATGGCAAAGCTCCAAATTGATAGTGAAACAACTCGTCGATTGCTCCCGTATAGATGATGATCCCTTTAAATTCTTGGCATTTCCAGTAAATTTTGGAATCCTTGATCGATAGATCTTCAAGTGCATTCGTGGATAAACGAATACTGATATTATTATGTTCTAACAAGCGCTCAAAAATCCTAGTATATCCGTATTTTGGCATATATTGGTATTGATCTTGAAAGTATCGATCGTCGTAACCTAAAACTACTGGCACACGATTGATTACAGATTGATCAATCTCACTTACAGGAATACTCCATTGTTTTGCCGTGTAATTTTCAAAGACATTTTTATAGACAAATGAGCCAAACTTTTGAATTACATCGTCAGAGTCGTGAAGCAAATCGAAAATCGAGATCGTCTTCAATCCTTTATATTTCTTGAGCAAGTGTTGTTCGATTTCCTTAGCTTCGCTTTCATTAAATAATAATTCAATTGATTTAAAATTAAAAGGAATTGGTACGAATGTATTCTTGATCTTCCCTACTACTTTATGTTCATAAAAATACCATGGCCCATATTGCTTTAAAAAATCAAAAACTTGCTTATTATTGGTATGAAAAATATGGGGTCCATATTTATGAACTCTTATACCATTTTCTAAAGTTTCTTCATACATATTTCCAGCAATCTGAGGCCGTTTTTCATAAACTAAAACTTTTTTATCATCGTCCGCAAATTTTCTAGCCAAAGTACTCCCAGCAAATCCGCTACCTACTATTATTACATCATATTCCATAACCCGTACTTTTTTTGTTCCTTTCTATTGCTATCTTTATTATAAAGCTACCCCCCCCCCTTGTCAATTTTAAAAAGAAATTTATCAATATTTTGTTTGTATACAAAAAGACTAAGCGTCTTTATAAAACTCTTAGTCTTTTTTCTATTTTTGATCGGCTGCTTGATTGCTACTTGGGAGCCGCCTAACTGGAATATAATCATCCTCCCTAAAATGACTTATATTTTCTTTATATCCGTAATCATTCTTGCATGATAGCCTTTTTTATTATAAAAATGAATTGCATTTGGATTATATGCAAATACATCTACTATTACATATTCACATCCAACTGACTTAAAATATTCTTCCATTTTATTTATCAATAATTGTCCTACCCCTCTACTTCTAATTTTAGAGGTAACAATTAATTCTGTAATTTCTCCCCTTTTAGGACATTTATAATCTAAATAATCATATTTTTCATACGGAGGAATCGTCCCCATTATTAAACCAACCGCTTGATCATTTTCAATCGCTAAATAACATTTGCCATTATTATTTTTAACGTCTTCTAAATCGAGTACTGCCATTTTTTCTCTATATTCAGAGTGAAGTTGATCTAATTCATCTTGATCGATAGACAATATATATTCTTCTAATTCAACAAGTAAATCTCTAACATCCTCTAAGTATTGGTCTTCATATTCAATTATTGTCATTTATATCACCATTTTAATTATAGCATAAAACCTTCACTTCAATTTCTCCTCTTTATATTTTCCTCTAATTTTTATCCAGCAAAAAAGAACCTTTCGGTTCTTTGTATTTGTGGAGTGAGTTTACACTCTATTTTTGAGCTTTGGTCTTGATTGCAGCTTGTGCAGCAGCAAGACGGGCAATTGGTACACGATATGGTGAACAAGATACATAGTCAAGACCGATCGTATGGCAAAATTCTACTGAAGATGGATCTCCACCATGTTCGCCACAAATACCAATGTGTAGTTTTGGATTGACTGGTTTTCCTAATTTTACAGCCATCTCCATCAATTTTCCTACACCCGTTTGATCGAGTTTAGCGAATGGATCATTTTCAAAAATCTTCGCATCGTAATAAGCTCCTAAGAACTTTCCGGCATCATCACGAGAGAATCCAAAAGTCATCTGCGTCAAGTCGTTAGTTCCAAAGCAGAAGAAATCGGCATCTTTGGCAATCTCATCAGCAGTTAGTGCAGCACGTGGAATTTCGATCATCGTACCAACTTCGTATTCTAAATCAATTCCAGCATTCTTAATTTCTTCATCAGCAGCAGCAACAACGACGTTCTTCACATATTTTAATTCTTTTACTTCACACACTAATGGGATCATAATCTCTGGTTTGATTGACCAATCTGGATGTTTTTTCTTGACATTGATGGCAGCTCGAATCACTGCTCTTGTCTGCATAGTTGCAATCTCTGGATAAGTTACAGCCAAACGGCATCCACGATGTCCCATCATTGGGTTGAATTCATGAAGTGAGGCAATCAAATTTTTGATAGTCTCTACTGATTTTCCTTGGGCATCAGCTAATTTTTTAATGTCCGCTTCTTCCGTTGGAACAAATTCATGAAGTGGTGGATCTAGGAAACGAATCGTTACAGGATAACCTTCCAAGGCTTCATAAAGTTCTTCGAAATCTCCTTGTTGATAAGGTAAAATCTTATCGAGAGCTTTCTCTCTTTCTTCTTTTGTATCAGCACAGATCATCTCACGGAAAGCAGCAATACGATCTTCTTCAAAGAACATGTGTTCTGTACGACATAGACCAATTCCTTCTGCGCCTAATTCTCTTGCTTTCTTCGCATCGGCTGGCGTATCCGCATTCGTTCTAACTTTTAATGTACGAATCTTGTCGGCCCATTCCATAACACGACCAAACTCACCAGCAATCGTCGCATCGACCGTTGGAATAATACCATCATAGATATTACCTGTCGATCCATCGATAGAAATGGCATCTCCTTCATGATATGTCTTTCCTTTTAACGTAAAGCATTTATTTTCTTCATCCATAGCAATGTCTCCACAACCAGAAACACAGCAAGTTCCCATACCACGGGCAACTACAGCAGCATGGCTGGTCATACCACCACGAACTGTTAAAATTCCTTGACTAGCTTTCATACCAGTGATATCTTCTGGAGAAGTTTCAAGTCGAACAAGCACCACTTTTTCGCCACGAGCATTCCACTCTACAGCATCTTCGGCAGTAAAGACAATTTTACCGCAGGCAGCTCCTGGTGAAGCTCCAAGTCCTTTTCCAATAGGAGTAGCGGCTTTAAGGACTTTGGCATCAAATTGTGGATGTAGTAATGTATCCAAGTTTCTTGGATCGATCATCTCAACTGCTTCTTCTTCAGTACGCATACCTTCATCTACTAAATCACAAGCAATCTTTAAGGCTGCTTGGGCCGTTCTCTTTCCATTTCTAGTTTGTAACATATAAAGTTTTCCGTGTTCTACCGTAAACTCCATATCTTGCATATCGCGATAATGTTCTTCTAGGATCTTACAAACTTCTTTAAATTGATTGAATGCCTCAGGAAATTTCTCTTCCATTTCACTGATATGCATTGGTGTTCTGACACCTGCTACGACATCTTCTCCTTGCGCATTCGTTAAAAATTCTCCAAATAGTCCCTTTTCTCCGGTTGCAGGATCACGCGTAAAGGCAACACCTGTTCCACAGTCGTCTCCCATATTACCGAAAGCCATGGCCTGCACATTGACTGCAGTTCCCCATGAATAAGGAATATCATTATCGCGACGATAAACGTTGGCACGTGGATTATCCCAACTGCGGAATACGGCTTTGACAGCGCCCATCAACTGTTCTTTAGGATCTGCTGGAAAGTCCGTTCCAACTTTGTCTTTGTATTCTTTTTTAAATTGATTGGCAAGTTCTTTCAAATCTTCTGCGGAAAGTTCAATGTCTTGCGTAACACCTTTCTTCTCTTTCATCGCATCGATTAACTGCTCAAAGTATTTTTTACCAACTTCCATAACGACATCAGAATACATTTGAATAAATCTACGATAACAATCCCATGCCCAACGTGGATTTCCTGATTTTTCAGCAAGAACGTTGACCACTTCTTCATTGAGACCCAAGTTCAAAATGGTATCCATCATTCCTGGCATTGAAGCTCTAGCTCCTGAACGAACAGAAACTAAAAGTGGATTTTCTTTATCTCCAAATTTCTTTCCAGTCTCTTCTTCCAATTTTCCGATGTATTCGTTGATTTGATCTTGAATTTCTTCATTGATCGTTCTTCCATCTTCATAATATTTTGTACATGCTTCAGTGGTAATCGTAAATCCTTGTGGTACTGGTAAGCCAATACTTGTCATTTCAGCAAGGTTTGCGCCTTTTCCTCCGAGCAAATTTCTCATGTCTTTATTTCCTTCACGGAATAAATAGACGTATTTCATTGCAGTTCATCTCCTTTTCTATAATCAACTTTTACCTGCACGTTCTTAGTATAACAAAGGAATTTCTTTCCAACAATCTTTTTTTATGCTACTTGACAGTTTTTTTGCACTATTTTAGTAATTTCTATACAACAAAATTCCGACAAAAAAGATTGATTACAAAATCAACCTTTTTCTGGTGTCTTTACTTTGACAACCGTATCTAATGTAATATCGGTATCAGGAACATGTTCCAACGTTTGAATTACTTCTTCAATGGTATTTTTCATGAAATCTCTTAAAGCAACCTTTTGATATTGAGATTCTTTTGAGGTAGAACATTGTTCTTGATCCTTAGCATTTTCTTCTTCCAAAGAATTAATATCGTGAGAAAGTTGGTGAACTGATCGATCCTCGGCAGTGACAGCACTTTGTACAAGATCTAGAGCATCGTCACGTTTTAAGATGTCAGCATCTGTTGCTACAACACTAACATATTCTGCTTGATGACGTTCTTCGGCACCTGCTACTACTTTGACAAATTCTAGGGCATCATCTCGCTGTAGAAGATCTGCATTTCTTGCTACATCGCTGGCGTACTTTGCTTGATAATTTTTTCTAGCACTAGCAACTACTCTCACAAACTCTAAAGCGTCGTCTCGTTTTAGAAGATTAGCATCTCTTGCTACTTTACTGGCATATTCCGCTTGATAACGTTCTTTGGCACCCGCTATTATTTTGACAAAATCGAGTGCATCTTCACGTTTTAAAGTATCGCGGTCTGTTGCTACTTCACTTGCACATGCTGCTTGATAATATTCTTCGGCACCCGCTACTACTTTGACAAAATCTAAAGCATCGTCACGTTGTAAGGTATCAGGGTCTTTTGCGACAACACTTGCATATTCTGCTTGATAGTCTTCTTCAGCACTCGCCACTATTTTGACAAAATCTAAAGCATCTTCACAGCGTAAAATACTGAAGTTTTGGGCTACATCACTGGCATATTCTGCTTGGTACTTTTCTTCGGCATTTGCCACTACTTTTACCAACTCCAAGGCATCCTTATGCTGTAAATCCGTGTCGGTTGCTGCTATACTGGCATATTCGGCTTGATAATTTTTTTTTGCACTCGCCACTATTTTGACAAAATCTAAAGTATCATCACGTTGTAAGGCATGGAATGAGATGGCAACATCTTTTGCATATTCTGCTTGATACTTTTCTTTTGCATTCGCTACTACTCTTACCAACTCCAAAGCATCCTTATGCTGTAAAGTATCAGCGTCTCTTGCTGCTTCACTGGCATATGCGGCTTGATAGTCTTTTTCAGCACTTGCTACTACTTTGACAAACTCTAGGGCATCACTACGTTGCAATAACGGATCATCTGCAATCATTTGTTTTAAATAATAAGCATGAATTTTTCTTCTATCAATGGCATCTTGAATAATTTCCGTAATTTCTTTTGGAATTTCTTGCTTATGCAAATAAAGATATAGTTGTGGCACGAACATGTTAATATCATCCTGTTTTAAGACACTTTGAACTTCTTCATCGGTCAAAGTTAATAAATGTTGTAACAAAGTTTCTCTTTCAGTGAGTAAAAATTCTACCTTTTGTAGTCTTCTTAATAGGGCAAGAATATTTTCTTTCTGCATCTTTTCATCTCCTTATATGTATTATTATAAACATTAAAAATTAAAAAGCAAGGCTCCTTTGTTATTCATTTTGCAGATCATCTTTGATTATAACAATATATTTTCAAGAAAAAAGATTGATAAACATCAACCTTTTTCTGGAGTCTTTACTTTGACAACTGTATCTAATGTAATATCAGTATCAGGTACGTTTGCCAATGCTTGGATCGTTTCTTCTATTGTTTTTTTCTTAAAATCTTTTAGAGCAACTTCTTGATATTGAGCCTTTTCTGGAATATCACACTGTTCTTGGGCTTTCGCAGTTTGATTTTTCAAAGAGTCAATATAATGAGAAAGCTTTTGAAGTTTTATAGGATTGGCAGTGACAACACTTTGTACAAGATTTAGAGCGTCGTATCGTTCTAAGATATCGGGGTCTGTTGCGACAATACTTGCATATTGTGCTTGATATTCTTTTTTAGCACCCGCTACTGCTTTGACAAAATCTAGGGCATCAGCACGCTGTAAAGTATCCGGGTCGGTTGCAACATCACATGCATATTCTGCTTGCGCTCCTGCTTGGGCACTCGCTACTACCTTTACAAACGCCAAGGCATCTTTATGTTGTAAGCTATCCGCGTTTCTAGCTACACTACTAGCATATTCTGTCTGAAATGTTTGTTCACAACCAGCAATCACTTTTACGAAATCTAAAGCATTTTCATGCTGTAAAGTATCGGGGTCTTTTGCGACAACACTGGCATATTCTGCCTGAAATGGTTTTTCGCAACTGACAATCACTTTTACAAAGTCTAAAGCATCCTCACGTTGACAGATATTGTGATCCATTGCTACTCCACTAGCATATTTGGCTTGATATCCTTCTTTGGCATTCGCGATGACCTTTATAAACTCTAGAGCGTTGTCTCGTTGTAAAATGCGTCCAACCTTTGCTACTCCACAAGCTCGATCGGCTTGATAATATCCTTTGGCATTCGCAATCACTTTCACAAACTCTAAGGCATCTTTTTGTAGACGAATGTTGAAATCTTTGGCAATCCAACTCGCATATTCTGCTTGGCATTCTCCTTTGGCATTCGCCACTACCCTTACAAATTCTAGAGCATCATTTCTATCCAAAATGCCA
>CANPXY010000022.1 GCA_947587115.1 uncultured Bacilli bacterium | reverse complement strand
AGAGAGGGCTTGTTCTTTGAGAATAAAAATTATCAAAGAACAAGCCCTCTCTTGCAAGTTTATTCAAAGTAGGCGTAACCTCTTGTCCATTGAAAGTTAAATTCATTGCAAAAGCCTGAACACTTTCGGCGTGGATGGCAATAATGTTCTTTCCTTCAAAAATTCCTGTATATTCATTCGTAGAGCCCTGCGTACGGTTTTCAAAATATTCATGAAAACTCTTCATCGCATTATCTAATCCAAAGAGCGATGTCACCTTTGGCTCAATACTCTTAACAACATCATTAAGTTGGTAAGTATAAATACCAAATTTCATGACAATATACTCACGGTTCCACTGTTTTGCAAAACGACCAATCTCTAATGATGAAAGCGTAATGGTGAAGATCACAACTAAGACTCCCCCTAAAATGAGGGTTTTCAACGTCTTTACTTTTCTCCTTGCAAAAGAGACCGCACCATCGTAATAGCGCTTCTTCTTCAATCGACGATGGACCAATATTAAAGCAATAGGTCCAAATAAATAGACAAGATCCTTCACTTGTAAAACATTCTCGACTACTGCATCTCCTACTGGTGCGATAAACTGAGTAAGCGATAACATAGAAACAGATGCAAAAGAAGTATAAAATGTATAATAGACCGAATTGATCATACAGATAGCGGTAAAAAATACCGTAAAAACCATATAATAAATAAAACGCTTTTTGGGCTTACATAGATAGCCAAAAGCCCCAACTAAGACAACGATTGCCAAATCGGCAATAATCGGTTTAATCGATAAATAATTCTCAATCGTATGCATCGTAAAAAAGCGTAACAAAATTGCATTTACAACACAGACAATAACGTATGTTATAAATAATACGTTATTGCGAAAATAAATATTAATGCGATGACATAACTCACGAAAAGCTTTTTTCGGATCGTCCTTCACTTTTGAACAATACTTTACGAATTGATTCCACTTCTTTTTCATGACATCAACCTCTCTACTATTATAACACTGTATGTAGGCTTTTTCAAATAAAAATTGTGGGTATTACTACGCACAATCTTGTTTTCTTTTTTCCTCTAATTGAATGGAATTAATTGCCATTCCTAAGACAAAGACATAGGCTAAGACATAGATCCAAAGAAGTAAGATCAAAATATTTGAGATACTTCCATAGAACAGGTCGTACCGAGCAAAGACTTCCACATAGATGGAATAAACTTCGGTAGCCAAAATCCAGGTAATCGTCGTAAATAAGGCTCCATACGTCGTCGTTTCACTTGGAACTGTATCATCTGGTGCCATCGTATACAAAAGCTTGATATTAAAGTAGATGAGAAGTAAAGAAAGCGGATACTTGACGATCTGATAAATCTGATAGATGAGGGTCACAATACGTTCTTCGTGAAAGAGCGATCGAACCAATTTGAAGATCAAATCACCAAAACCAGGGACTAACAAGACGAAGATCAATAGCGATACCAAAACAAAGGTCATCAAAATCGCCTTGATTCTTCTTCTTAAATAACTAGTATCCGGTATCTTATAAAGCTTATTGGAAGCCAAGATCATCGAATGCGTTCCATTAGATGCCAAAAGAAATGCCGAAACGAAGAACACGACCATATTAAAGTTGATCCCTTTTCCTGAGATGATGGGAAGCAAGAGGTTAGCGGCACTTCCCGGCACGGTATTAGTAATAATTTCTTTTAGAGAATCAATCGAAATAGAAAAGAGGGAGGCAACTCCTCCCACTAAAGCAATAAGAGGAATGATAGACAAAACAAAGAAAAAGGCTAATTGGCCCGGCAATATTCTCATCTCTGGTTTAGTAATTGCTTTTATAACTCGGTTCAAAAAACCTTTCATTCTTTTTTTCACAAGATTCATTCCTTTTATTTATAATCTTCCTTATGTGTTCTCATATCTAATGTAGCTTCGTTGATCGCATCATCGATCGTCTTAATTTCGTCATTGATCATACTGAAACCGACAGCTCCACCAAATTCATGTGGTAAACCTTTTAATTCCTTTGTAAGTTTATTCGCATAGGTGGTTACCTGTTGCTCACTATAACCCATGAGATAGATCAAAAATTCATTTCCATCGGTACGAATAATTTCACTATTCTCAAGCTGAGTATTGACTAAGATCGATGCCGCCTTGATGATCAAATCATCCCCTGCCTCATGACCATAGTTATCATTGACATATTTCACATTGTTCAAATCGATCATGACAATCGCCTGAGGAAAGATATTGCAAGCTTCCCACTTCTTCATATTTAAGTTCAAATAGTTACGGTTCTTAAGAGAAGTCAACATATCCGTATATTTACGACGGTCCTCTTTACGTACTTCTTTGATCTTTCTCTTTCTCTTAAATAGAACATAGAGAATAGCAATCGTCACAATTGGTAACAAGACAATCGCCAACACAACAAAGTACAACTGTTGGAAACTGATCTGTTCAAACAACGATAAATTCAAACTTTCAATACCACTATTGCGATAACGATAATAAGAGTTGGTATTGATGATATAGTTCACTAAATTATAGAAGACACTATTGTCTTTTTTGACCATGAATTTATAATCATTCATCATCGTATCAATATAGAGTACTTCATAATTTGAAAACTTAGAAGTACGATAATAATTATATACTTCTCGATCGACAATAATGATACGATCGTCAGCCTTTTTCGTTAAATCTGATAAATTCTTATAAGTAGAGATCGATACTTTCGCATTGTTGGCAAAGAAATCATAGAGGGCATTCTCCTCTAACATCGCAATGTTTTTGCCCTTTAAACTTTCAAGAGAAGAGACAATATGATTATCTTCCACTCTACCTAACGCCACATAGTCCTCAACAAAAGTAGAAATCGTCGTCAAATACTGATCGTTTGCAATGTTGTAATAGTCAAAATATAGATCGACTTCTCCCTTTTCAACTGCTTTCTGTAATTCATCGATCGAACGATATTTTTTATATGTAAACTCAATATCAGCAAGGCGCTCTAAACGATGAAGATATTCACTGGCAATTCCATACGTTGCTTTCCCGATTGTCACATCATATGGCGGATTTTCAACATAACCATAGACATAATTCTTAGAGACCAAATCGGCTCTCGTCTTATCATTAATGTTATTTTTTAATACATAATAATCAAAATAAGCTTCATTATATTCTTCTACATAAGAATTACTTTTCCAGTTTTGATAGTATTTTTTGATGATATTGTTCAATTTGTCGTCACCATTATCACGAAGGGTCAAGACAATCTTCTTGCTGATCTCCGTAAAATAGTAATTGATCGAATATTGGCTCTTACCAATTAACTGATCCAAATACATGATATTTGGTACGATAATCATATTTACTTCATCTTTATCTAGAGCACTATACAATTCTTCGATCGAATTATAAGCTTTGTAAGATAAATCTGATCCTGACTTCAAGTAATAACTGAGCTCTTCCAAATCTTCGTTGAACACGCCAAAAGTGACATCTTTAAGATCAGAAATGGAATTGATTCTCTGATAAGTCTTTCCGACCATAATATATCCATCTTCAAACAAGAGCAGATCTTTATTAGATAGAGATTCACTATTATCTAAGATACGAATTCTATATCCCGTAGTAGATGGATCGCTTTCTTTTAAATAAGGAATACGATTAAACTCAAGTCCAACATGTTCCTCAAAATCATCTAAAAATTGAAAAAGTACACCGGATCCATTCATTCCGTAAAGAGGAAAGTTATTGACGATTTCAAAATCAACAACTGTATCGGCGTTATCTTCCAACCATCGTTTTTCAATGACAGTTAAAGAAGATTCTGCATCTTCTTTGGTATAGTAAAAATATACTCCGACAAAGACAATTACAGCTACTAGAATAGGAATAATAATAAATAATTTCTTTTTCACTCTTAAGCACCTGCCCTATCTTTCGTCCACACAAATGCATCTCGATCATGATGACGATAACCAATGATTGGGAAATCGGTAAGTTCTTTGTTCTCTTTCTTGATCAACACTTGAAAGTCATAATATTTTTTCTGATCTTCTTCGAAAGAGGCAATGGCTTTATCGGCAAGGCCTTTGGCAGCATCTACTCCGGTCTCATCAGTAACAGTGATAACAAAGTTGACGATCTTTCCCTGGGTATTTTCAGTAATGTCGCTGACGATGGCGTCTTCTTTCATCTCAGTAAGAATTTGATCTATTTTTGAATCTTGAATTTGCACTTTCTCAATTCCATCGAGGCGATCACCATAGACTGCTTTCCCGGTATTTGGAAAAAACAATTCCATCGCTTTAGCGCCAATGAATACCAAAAGAATAAAAGCAACAATGACGATAATCGTATATTTATTTTTCTTAAAAAATTTCATTTTCTTCACATCCTCGTATTCTCATTATACAACATGTTCCCCGAAGTTGCAATTTATTGTTTTTTAAGTTCCTCTTCGAGTAAATCGCGCGCTAGACTCGGATTTGCCGAACCTTTCGTCTCTTTCATAACTTGACCCATCAAATATTTAATGGCCCGATCGCGCCCTTGTTGATAATCTTTCACACTTTCTGGATTCTGTTCTATTATATTCTTGATAATTGTGCTTAGAAGTGTCGTATCGCTGATATTTTGAATTCCCTTTTCTTTACAGATGGTATCAATATCTTTATCGGTCTCAAGAAATTCTTCCAATAGATCTTTCACATTTTTTGTCGTAATCGTCTGATCGTAAAGATGTTGCAATAACGATAACATGCGCTCCTTCGTAAGCGTCGTATCCATAAGCGTCTTCATTGTTCGATTGAGATAGAAAGAAATGTCCCCTAAAAGTAAGTTGCTGAGCATCACAAAATCGATATCATCTTCTAAAAAAAGATTGAAATAGTCGCTGAGTGGTTTATTTTGAATCAACTTACTGCTCGATAGATCAGACAACCCCAAAGCTTGATAACGTGCCTTTCGATCATCGGGAAGCATTGGCATTTGTTCTTGAACCTTGCGAATTCGTTCCTCACTTAAGCACAACTTTGGAATATCGGGCTCTGGGAAATAACGATAGTCATTGCCAATCTCTTTAACCCGCATCAAGACCGTCTCTTTTGATGCATCATCATAACGACGAGTCTCTTCTTGAATAGCAATTCCCTCTTCCAAGAGCTTCTCTTGACGAAGTGCTTCACTTTCGATGGCAAGTCCTACATTACGAATAGATCCAATATTTTTAGTCTCGGTACGAACTCCCAAGGTATCATCTTTACTGATCGATACATTGACATCACATCGCATGCTGCCCTCTTCGATCTTACAATCAGAAACATCGGCATAAAGAAGCAAAGACCGCAATTTTTCCAAATAGAGCATCGCTTCTTCACTGCTGTTCATATCAGGCTCTGTAACAATTTCGATCAGTGGTACCCCTGCTCGATTAAAATCTAAATAAGAATGATTCCCTTGATGGACACTTTTGGCGGTATCTTCCTCGATATGAATATCGTGAATACGGATCGTTTTTGGCTTCCCATCTACCTCAATTTCTACATAGCCATTGATCCCGATAGGAGTCTTAGCTTGCGTAATTTGATAACCCTTTGGCAAATCAGGATAAAAATAATTCTTACGATCAAAGTACATTTCACGATGAATCTCACAATGTAAAGCAAGTGCTGCTCGTAAAGCCAACGTCACAGCATAGTCATTAATTAAAGGAAGTGTTCCAGGATAGCCCAAGTCCAGCAAAGTGAGATTACAGTTCGCAGAATCTCCATAGCCATTTTTGGCACTAGAAAACATTTTCGTATTGGTCTTAAGCTCACAATGAACTTCAATACCGATCGTCTTTTGATATGTACTCACCCTACTTACCTCCTTCCTTTGGATTTAAATCTAAAGCTAAGTTTTTCTCAAGGAATCTTGCCAACTGATACATCTTAGCTTCCTCAAAATAATTTCCAATGATGTGTAAGCCTATTGGCATATGTTCTTTAGAAAAACCAACGGGAAGATTCATTCCTGGAAGTCCCGCCATATTGACAGGAATGACCAAAACGTCATCCAAGAACGATTTAAGAGGATCATCCATGCCCTCATTTAAATGATAAGCAACCGTCGTCGTCGTTGGTCCAATCACCAAATCATAATCCTTAAAACATTGCTCAAAACTTTTACAAATATCATCACGGATCTGTTGAGCTTTCGTATAATAAACCTTCGCATTCTCGCCACTCAACAAATAAGAACCGACCATAATACGACGTTTAACTTCGTCCCCAAATCCTTCTTGACGGCTTCTACAATATAAGTCCTCTAAATCTTTAGGATCTTCGACCGCATAGCCATAACGGATTCCATCAAAACGCGCAAGATTGCTGCTGGCTTCACCCATCGCAATAATTTGATAAAGTGTAACTGCTTTATCCAAGTAAGGTAGATCGACATAATCGACGATCACTCCTTGACTCTTCAAAAACTTGACGACTTCATCAATTTTTTCCTTGATCTCATCACTTACGATATCACTTACAAAATAGTTAGGAATAGCGACCTTCATTCCGCGAACATCGTTGTCTAACAATCTCGTAAAGTCTTCTGGATCTTTGGCCACACTTGTTAGATCATGGCGATCTTGACCAACCAAAATATTTAACAGAAGGGCATTTTCATAGACATTGCGACTCATGGGACCAATCTGATCTAAACTAGAAGCAAATGCGATCAAACCATAACGTGAAATTCTTCCATAAGTTGGTTTCATTCCTACAATGCCAGTATAGCTCGATGGCTGTCGGATACTTCCTCCCGTATCCGATCCAAGCGCAAAAGGAACCAAGCGAGCCGCTACAGCCGCAGCACTTCCACCGGAAGAGCCCCCCGCAATACGTTCTGTATCCCACGGATTATGTGGAGCCTTAAAATAGCTAGTCTCGGAAGTAGAGCCCATCGCAAATTCATCCATGTTGGTCTTGCCGATAATGATCATATGGCAATCATGCAATTTCTCTACTACGGTAGCGTCATATACCGGAACAAATTGCTCTAACATTTTAGAAGCACAAGTAGTTCGCAACCCCTTGGTCGTGATATTGTCCTTAACAGCAATAGGAATTCCAAATAAAACGTTATCAACTTCCATATTTTCCAAAGCTTTAGCTTCCTTGATGGCTGCTTCTTTATTAAGCGTAATAAAGGCATTTAAACTTGCTTCTTCCTCGATTCTCTCAAACGCTTCTTTTACCAATGTAAGCGGCGTAATTTGCTTACTTTTCAATAATTCATGAATTTCTAAAATACTATGATCCAAATACTTACTCATGTTGCACCACCTTTGGAACCTCAATAAAACTACCGCTCGTATGCGGAATGTTAGAACGGACCTCTTCAAAAGAAATCTGATCTTCTACTTCATCCGAATGAAGTAAGGCCTCATCTTTGATCGGAGTGATCATCATCTCTTCATCGTAGCCGACAACTTCATTAATTTTATCTACTTCGTTCAACAATTCTTTTAATTGAATACGATATTTTTCAATTTCTTCATCACTTACTTTAATGCGCGCAAGGTGTGCGACATGCAATACTTCTTCTTTGCTCAATTTCTCTTCCACTACACATCTTCCTTTCATCGAGAATATTATACCAAAAAAATACCCAACTGGGTATTCTTTTTCATTAGAACAGGCAATTTTATAGTTATGGTTCAAAATGGATGCAAGGATTATGGTCTAATCCGTAGTACTCTTCTGTTTTATGAGCATTATAATAGATTGCACAGTTACTTCCAGGGGCCCAACCAAAAACATTATTTCCAAGACTTTTAAACTCTGATATGCCATTTTTTCCCTTAATTGTGACACTCGTTAATTGATTACTGCCAAAAGCATTATCTTCTATTGAAATAATATTATCTGGTATGATGACACTTCGAATGCGATTATTTGCTACAAAATCTCGAGGCAAAGTAGTCATATTCTTACTAATTTCGACTGTTTCGATTTGATTATTTTGGAAGGGAGCTGTTTTTCCTCCAGCTCCAGTTACACTATCTGGTATCACTAAAGCTCCTGATATTTTATTGTGAGCAAATGCATTCCAAGACCAATAATCAAATTTTGGTGGCAAATACAAGTTGGTAATTCCTTTATTAGCATAAGTACTATCGATTCCTGTACCTGTGATTCTCTCAGGAAAAACTACATCGGTTATCACTGGTAACCCATCTGGATTTCCTTCATAACACAAATATCCATTTTTAAAACAATATTCTGGTGTTGGCTGTAATTGTTCCCCTTCGACTCTGATCTTTCCTTTAAATATTTTTCCGGCAATCAATGTTGGATCCGTTATCTCACTATCCAACCATAGTCTGATATCAAACTCATAGGTTTTATCTGGGTATATATAACCTTCATCGATTATATAAGAGTTCTCTTGATCTCCTGCTTTTAAATCTGATATTTTGTCTGTTAGATCATATACTTCATGCTTAAAACGATGGATTTTTATCAATTCTTCAGCCAACTTCTCTTCCCCATCGTCGATTTCTACCTCATCTAAATAGATCGTATATTTACTTGATACGGTTCCATTATTCGTCAAGGTAAAGTGATATGGATCTTGCCTTTTCCCCACTTCATCACTCATGGGTAAGGCGCCTTCGATTTGGATCCCTTTGGTCATTGTATCATCTAAGACTAAGGACAAATTACCTCCTTTTACTGCATTAGAGCTTTCTCCATTTAAGGTCAACATAAGCCATGCATAAGAGATTCCTACTAAAAGAACCGTTCCTACAAGAATGGGGAGTACTATGATAAATTTCTTCTTTTTTGACTCATTCATCGCTTAACCTCCATTCTTGATTCTTACTATTTTAGTATACATCCAACCCCCCCCCCCCCATCTGTCAATGGGGACCTTAAATAGAAAGCAAAAAAACAAGAATCGTTGAATAGATTCTTGTCCCTATTTTAATTTTTTAGATACTATCTAATAAAGCAATCACGCATTAGAATTTGATTAGGCATTGTATCCGTTTTATCTTGGAAACCAGATACACTTCCTACAAAAGTAACCTCTGTTCCAACTCCATACACCGATAGATCTATATCTTGATCATATAGATTCGCAACTACATCCAAAGTATACTTTCCATCTGGATCGGTATACCGAACAGTAATGGTCTTTTTCTGATTATCTACTAGCTGAACATTGCCAGTCAACTCTAAATATTGATCATAGTATTTCTTATAAGTTTTTACTGGGTCGTTACGATAAGCAATAGCTAAATCAAGAAGTTCAACCGGAGTAACTGCCGTCGAGTAAGGCATCGTCCAAAAGCCAACCTTCGTTCCTTGTTTTCCGTTCGTTTGATGATATTTGATCACTTTATAACCAATGCCATAGTAAACTTTCGTACCACCGTCATTATAAACATTGGTACGAACTGCAAAGAACGGTCCGATATGAAATTCAAAGATACATATAAAATCAATGAGCACTACTGCTAGAGCAACAAGAATAACTGTAAAAGCAATGTTGATAATCTTTCTAACATTGATGGGCTTGCGCTCTTTCTTTGCCTTTTCAACCTTTTCTTTTGGAACTTTTGTTTTTTTGACTTTTTCTTTCTTTTCTCTTTTTGGTTTTTTTACCCTTTGTTCATCAGTAACAAGTGCTTTACGTGCCATATGTTTCACCTCTATTCTTATTATACAATAAACATGAACAATTTACCATCTTAATTTGTATCTGTCTTGAGATATTCTATAAATTCGTCTTCATTCCAAATCGGAATACCGAAACTTTGTGCTTTCTCATATTTGCTTCCAGGATTTTCACCTACAATCACCACCCCTGTTTTTTTGCTGACCGAATCGACGGTTTTTCCGCCCATTTGCTCGATCGCTTCCTTGGCTTCCTCGCGAGTCATTGACGAAAGTGTACCCGTCACAACAAAAGTTTTCCCTACAAAGTTTTCATTTTGACTGACGATAGAGCCTAAATAATTCATATTGATTCCCAACTGTTTTAACTCCTCAATCAAAGCTCGGTGATCTGGATCTTGAAAATATAGAACGACACTTTGAGCAATGATCGGCCCTACGTCCGGAATATCTTTAAGCTGCTCGAGCGTTGCTTCCATCAAATGATTCATTGTAAGATAGTGACTTGCCAATATTTTGGCGGTCTTACTTCCAACATGCGCAATGCCGAGACCAAACAACAATCGTTCCAAAGAATTTTTCTTGCTATCTTCGATCGACAACAATAAATTGTCAATCGATTTTTCTCCATAGCCTTCAAGAAGTGTCAAGTCTTCTCGATGTTGTCCTAAAGAATAAATGTCAACGATCGTTCCCAAATAACCAAGGTTATAAAAATCTTCAATAATCTTTTCTCCAAGTCCATCAATGTTCATGGCGTTACGGCTGACAAAGTGAACAAGTCCCTCAATATTTCGAGCTGGACACTTTTCGTTGAGACAAAAATAGTCAACTTGGTCAGGCTTCTTTTGTAAAGTGGATCCACAGATTGGACATTCATGAATCATGACGAATGGCTGCTCCTCACCTGTACGACGTTCCTTTTTCACTTCGATAACTTCAGGAATGACATCTCCAGCCTTACGAATAGAGACGATGTCGCCAATCATGAGATCGCGCTCTTTGACAAAATCTTCATTATGTAAAGTCGCTCTAGATACGGTCGATCCCATGACAATGACAGGATCCAGCACCGCATTAGGCGTAATTTGGCCCGTTCTACCAACCGTAAAAATGATATCACGAAGTTTAGTGAGCACCTCTTCGGCCGGGAATTTATAGGCAGTAGCCCATTTTGGATACTTGACGGTATAACCAAGTTCCTGCTGTTCTCTGATACTGTTCACCTTAATGACAATGCCATCAATTTCATAAGGAAGTTCTTTGCGATGTGCCGTATGATAACCGATAAATTCTAATACCTCGTCAATTCCATCGACAAGGCGATTGTTCGGATTGATTTTAAATCCTAAATGTTGCATATAGTCAAGCGCTTCTTGATGAGTAGCAATGCCATAGTCTAAAGGATTAGGCAAATGATAGATAAAGCAATCCAAATTACGTTTGGCAGCAATTTTAGAATCCAACTGACGAATAGATCCGGCTGCCGCATTACGAGGATTCTGTAAAAGTGGCAAATGATTCTCGGCTCGATTACGATTGATCTCTTCCAAAGTCTTCTTGCTCATATAGATTTCGCCTCGAACCTCGATATCGACTGGCTCCGTCAAAGTAAGAGGTACCGTCTTGATGGTCCGCACATTATGCGTGATATCCTCTCCGACAACTCCATCCCCCCTCGTCGCGGCCCGAACAAATTTACCATTTTTATAAAGAAGTGATACAGATAGACCATCGATCTTTAATTCACAGACATATTTAGGATGGATTCCCTCTTTCACAATACGATTGTGAAAAGCCATGATCTCTTCTTCGTTAAAGACATTACTTAAAGAGAGCATAGGGATTTCGTGCGTCACTTTAGAAAACTCATCGATCACTTGACCGCCTATTCTCTGACTTGGAGAATCATCACGAATCCAATCGGGATGTTCATTCTCGATCGTAATAAGTTCCCGCAAATACTTATCGAATTCTTGATCCGTAATCGTCGGCTGATCTAAGACATGATAGTTGTAGTTTGCCTCATTCAAAATCTTTATTAATTCTAAGTACCGCTCTTCCATCAAAATCACCTTTTCTACGATTTATATCAGTTTTATTATAACACATGTAACAAAATAAAGAAACGTCTAACGGTGTCGAATCAAACAAAAAAAGAAGCTGTTGAAAGCACCGAAAAGGTGCCTTTATTCAAACTTCTTTTCCCTATTTATCCTTCTTGAGGCATATGGAAATCTTTTTGCTTAGAAAACAATTCTAAAACCCGTTGTTTTTCGTTTTCATCAGCAATGATTGTAATCTCAACTTCTCCATCGACCATAATTTCCACAGTTTCATTATAAAATTGAATTACGATTTCCACAACTTCTGTGGATATATGCCCTGATCTGCCATTGCTTGAATCGCATTTTGCACAGCCGCACTATCTTCTTTGTAAGTGACTCCATACCAAGTGGCAGTCGTCTGTAATACTTGTACGGTGGCAAAACCTTCTTCGATCGCTTCAAACAATACATCAGGAATCAAAAACTCATCTTTTGTTAAATCCTCTTGATGTTGTTCTAAATAAATCTTGAGTTTCGCTGTAATAAAGTCAAAGATGCTAGGATGAAATAACAGAAAATTCATCGATACAGGTGCATCTTCTAAAAGTGTAAAAGAGGAAGATCCATCCAATGGAGTCGCTACAATTTGTCCATCTTTGCGTTCAATAGAACTTTCCACAATGCGTACCAACTTGCCATCTTGCACTTCACAAGCGCCTCGTTTCACAGCACCGTTTTCCGTAAGCGTATTTTTAACCGAATAGGCAATCATTCCATACTGTTCTACTGTGTTATCTTTCTTAGTTCTCAAGAACTTCGCTGCTTCTTCAAAAGCATCACGACCATAGAAATCGTCCGCATTGATCATGGCAAAAGGAGTTGTAACAACATCTTTACAACACCAAAGGGCATGCGCTGTCCCCAGTGGTTTTTGACGATCCTTTAAACTTGGATACTGAGCAATAAATTCATCATGCTTTTGAAAAGCATAGACGACTTCTACTTCTTTAGAGATTCTCTTGCCAATCGTCTCTTGGAACAATTCATAGTTTTCTTCTTTAATCAAGAAGACGATTTTATTAAAGCCGGCTTGAATCGCATCATACACCGAATAGTCGATGATGAACTCTCCGTTAGGTCCAAGAGGTGCCACTTGTTTGAGACCTCCAAAACGGCTACCCATTCCTGCCGCTAAAATTACTAATGTTAATTCTTCTTTATTCATTTTCTTCAACCTTTCTTAAACTCTTGTGATTCTTCATCAATTTTTTGATTCCATAAGGCATCTTAAAAGCTACACTGACAAGTGTATTGGTAACTTCCACCACTCGGCCGGTTCCAAAGGTATCATGATAGACATAATCTCCCACTTGATAAAGAACTTCCGTCTCATAAAACCGTTCCTCGCGATCGAGTGTTGGTGAGGATTCTGACTCTTTTTCTTCCTTTTCAACTTCGAGCAATTCAGGATCGATCTCTCCAACAAAACGACTGGGTGGATTGACTTGATCCTTTCCAAAAAGGGTTCTCCGTCGAGCATTGAGCAAATAAAGTTGTTCCTTCGCTCTCGTGATTGCCACATAACATAACCGCCGCTCTTCCTCGACCTCACTATTTTCCATCAATGCATTCAAATGAGGAAAAATTCCTTCTTCTAACCCGACGACAAAGACCTCATCAAATTCCAATCCCTTAACAGAATGAACCGTCATCAAACTGATTTTCTTGCTGCCATCCGATGAAGTATCTACATCCGTAACGAGACTTACTTCGAACAAGAAATCTTCAAGTGAAATCAGTCCTTCGCGCTCTTCAAAATCTTTTGTAATCGATTTAAATTCATCCAAGTTCTCTAACCGAATTTCACTTTCTAAACTAGCTTCACTTTCTAGTTCTTTACGCATTCCCGATGCATCCAATACTTTGTCGATCAACTCTGTCAAGGTAACATGCTCTTTGATCTTTTGAAGAGATTCGATCATGTTTTTAAATTCTAATTCTTTGCCGCTATGAATAGCTTCAAAAATACTACTATTTTCAAGATCCGCCTGCTCCTGCAACTTATCGATGGTTCGTAGACCGATACCACGTTTTGGAACATTGATAATACGTAGCAAACTGACATTGTCCTTAGGATTGTGAATAAGTCGTAAATAGGCAAGTAAATCTTTGATCTCTTTTCGTTGATAGAAGTTGAGACCTCCTACAATACGATATGGAACGTGTTCCTTTAATAGTTCCTCTTCAATGGTTCTAGATTGCGCATTCGTCCGATAAAGCACGGCGATCTCTTCGGGATCGACACCCTTTTCGATCAAACTTTTTGCAGTAGCGGCCACATAATGTGCTTCATCTTTCTCATCATAAGACCGATAATACTTGACTTTGTTCCCAATCCCTTTCGTGCTGGCCAGATTTTTTTCTTTACGATTTTTATTGTTTTTGATCACCGAATTCGCGGCATCCAAAATCATCTTAGTCGAACGATAATTCATTTCTAGTTTGATCGTCTTGGCCTCTTGATAATCTTTCTCAAAATTCAAAATATTCTTATAGTTGGCTCCTCTAAAACCATAAATGGCCTGATCGTTATCCCCTACACAACAAATATTGCGATATTTGGCACTCAAAAATTTCGTCAAAATATACTGCGCTTCATTCGTATCCTGATACTCATCGATCAAAATATATTGATAACGCTCTTGATATTTTTGTAAAACACTCGGATGTTCCTTAAATAGACGAATCGGCAACAACAAAAGATCATCGAAATCTACAGAATTGTTCTTAGCCAATTTCGTTTCGTATTTCCGGTAGACTTCGACTACCACTTGCTCATATTCGCTGGCAGCATATTTTTCATAATCATTAGGAGTCATCAATTCATTTTTACAGTTGCTGATTTTGTTCCTGATCGCCTTAGGATTATACTGTTTAGGATCAAGATTCATCTCTTTTAAAATCTTGCGAATGATCGTGATACTGTCATCGCTATCCATAATTACAAAATTCGAGGTATAGCCAAGAAGAGTGGCATTTTCCCGAATAATTTTTAAACCAAAACTATGAAATGTTGAAATCTGGATATCTCTTGCGACATCTCCTACCAAGTTTTCAATCCGCTCTTTCATCTCTCTTGCTGCTTTGTTGGTAAAAGTAATAGCCAAAATATGATAAGGAGGAATCCCAAGTTCTTTGATTAAATAGGCAATTTTCGTTGTCAAAACTTTAGTTTTTCCACTTCCTGCACCCGCTAGAATAAGGAGTGGTCCTTCATTATATAACACTGCTTCTTTTTGTTGTTCATTCAAGTTTTCTATCATCATCTAACCTACTTCCTATCATTATTATAACGTATTTTTAAGAGGAAAAAAAGTTCTTTTCCCATAAAAAAAACACTAACGTGTTTTAAAATTACGATCTTGTTTTTCTAATTGAAGTTCCATAAGACCTTGATCAAATTCTTGCTCTAAAAGACTTGTATCATGTCGTACACTGTAAATGGTCGCTTCCAATAAACGATCCTTATCCATTTTAGAATACAACAACTCATATTTTCCAAAAGACAAATCGTCATTTTTCTTTTGGACAAATTGGCGCATAAATTCCCGTAAAGTTCGACCGTTGCCATCCCTAAAAGGATGTGCCATATTGAGTTCCGAATAAAAATACGCTAAAAAAGCAACATAAGAAGAACGATCCGTAATCGTTGCTGCTCGCTGTCTCATTTTACGTAAGGTTTCTTCCAAATAATCTTCCAACATATCAACGCGGCAAAAATTTGTGCCATTCTTCGACAACTCTGTGTCACGTAAATGCCCTGCGAAGTCATAAATATTCCCAAATAAAAGATAGTGGATATCTTTTAAATGCTGAATATCAAATCGACCGCTAACGGGATAAAGCTGAATATAGGTAAGATTGGCTCCGACGATTTTTCGCTCTGCCTGTTTTAGAACCTCTTGACTTGTAATATGAAGTTTGTTTTTAAGGACCTTGGTACCTCTATAACAATATTTATCTTGAGAAACTTTTTTAGGTAGTGCCGCTAAACGTCGGTTCTCATCTTCGATATATTTCTTAATTTTTTCTTGTTCTGTCACTTTTTTGAGAATCCTTTCTGTCCTGAATGTTCTTTTGTTGACGCTCTAAATATCTTCGATAGAAAGAGAGCAACAAACTCTTTTGTTCATCTAAATCTTCCCGAATTTTTTTCTTATCGTCGCCAGTCAATTTCATATCTTCAAAGTCGGCACTGGCAGAAGCCTCTTCAAGCGCCTGGGAAACTTTCGCATCATTTTTATGATCCATCCTCTCACCTCTTATATCGTTGTCGAATCTAATCAAATCACTCTGCTATTACTATAGTATGAAAAGAAACAATTGTCAAACAACCCCGAAAGTAATCGTTTAAAATAGTTTTTTATCTCACCCCTTTTTAAAATCCGACATATAATACTTTGAACAAGAAAAGGAGGAAAAAATTTGAAAAAAATAATTATTTATGTGCTTAGTGCTTTGGTGATTTTAGCAATCGCTTTATCGGCATTATGGAATTTCAAATCTAAAGACAGTGATTTGGTACAGCTGAAAGTTGCTGAAGTCGCACATACGATTTTCTATGCTCCACAGTATGTTGCGCTCGAACAAGGATTCTTTGAAGAAGAAGGTCTAGATGTCGAACTGATTTTAACTTCAGGAGCCGACAAAGTAACTGCCGCTGTCCTATCTGGAGATGCACAGATCGGCTTCTCAGGAAGTGAAGCAACGATCTACGTGTATAATGGCGGAGAAAAAGACTATCTCAAAACATTTGCCCAACTTACCCAAAAAGATGGAAGCTTCTTAGTCGCTCGAGAAAAGATGGACAACTTTACTCTAGAAGACTTAGTTGGAAAAGACATTATCGGGGGACGACAGGGACATCGGCTCTAAAAAGAGCACAAGAAAAGAATTAAAATGAAATAAAAATGTATTTCATTTTAATTCGCGCCTTTCGGCCATTACCATAATTTGGTA
>CANPXY010000021.1 GCA_947587115.1 uncultured Bacilli bacterium | reverse complement strand
GAAGAAAAGATTTTATTTATTAGATGGACTTTTATATTGTGGAGATTGTAAACATCGAATAACAATAAGATATCAAAGCAAAACCGGAAGAAGCTATACTACTTGCGACTATTATAGAACTTATTCAAAATACCATGTTTGTACAACTCATACAAATAATTACGAAATTTTAGAAAAAGTTATTCTAGATAACATTAGAGATGTATGTAAAAATTATTTAGATAAGAATAAAATAAAAGATTCTATTGGTAATATAGAGTTTGAAGATAATGCTTTAAAGATAAAAAAGCAAATTGAGAGTATAGAACTTATTAATAATAAACTAACTGAAAATTTAGATAAAACATATATGGATAGGCTAAAAGAAATAATAGACGAATCACAATATTTAAGAGTAAGTGAAAATATTAAAAAAGACATAGATGATAATAAAAAGTATATTGATGATCTTAAAAATAAGCAAATAGATTCAAATAAAATAGATAATAAAAAAATAGAAAAATACATTAATGAATTTTTATCACTAGAAAAGCCAACAAGAGAATTAATAATAAATTTAGTTGAAAAGATTTATATCTATCAAGATAAAACGATAGATATTATATTTACATTTAAAAATACTACATAAAAAAGGTATCAGGAGACAGTTTGTGGAGTATTGCAAGGCGGTTCAATACAACAGTCAACGATCTAAGAAGTGCCAACAATTTGACGTCTGACTTATTACGTGTAGGACAGATCTTGGTAATTCCAACCGGAAATGTTACGGGAAATATTACCTATACTGTACAACGAGGAGATACTCTATATGGTCTAGCAGGACGCTATAACACAACGGTAAACGACATTATTCAGGCTAACAATTTGACGAGCGATGTACTTTATATAGGGCAGACCTTAACGATCCCTGGAAGTAATATAGATAGTGGAAATGCACCATCTTATTATACCGTTCAAAGAGGAGACACATTATGGAACATTGCCAATCGATTTAATACGACGGTGAGCGAAATTCAAAGACTTAATAATTTGACAAATACGGTATTACAAATCGGGCAACAATTATTAATTCCAGGAAACAATTCTACAGAAACTATTGAAACGTACATCGTTCAACCAGGAGATAGTTTATATCAAATCGCAAATCAGTTTAATACCACGGTCAACGAACTTATCACACTCAACAATTTAACCTCTACTCTATTACAAATTGGACAAGTACTTCGAATTCCTGTTTAGGAGGCTTTATGCAAGGTACTATTAAAGGTATTGTCATCGACGCTGGACATGGCGGTGAAGATACAGGATATGCTGCAAACGGCTTATTAGAAAAAGATTTAAACTTGGAAGCTGCTCAATATATTTACGGTCGATTTCAAGAATTAGGTGTACCCGTTACTTTAATTCGAGATAGCGATGAGACGATCACTCCCGAAGAGCGCGTACGACGGATTTTAGCAGCCTATGGCGATGATCCTAATGTCATTGTGATTTCGAATCACATTAATTCTGGAGGTGGCGAAGGCGCGGAAGTCGTCTATGCCCTACGTAATACCAGCGATTTAGCGCGGACCGTTTTGGAGAACATTGAGCAATCAGGCCAACAAATACGGAAATATTATCAAAGAAGGCTCCCCGAAAATCCTATCAAAGACTACTATTTTATCCACCGCAATACCGGATCTACTCAACCTTTATTTATAGAATATGGCTTCATCGATAATGTGGATGATGCAGCACGTCTTCAAAACAACTTGCTAGATTTTGCAGAAGGCGTCGTACGAGGTGTCGCTGAGTATGCAGGTATCCCCTACACTCCGCCTGTTGGATCAAAAGATGAATACTATGTTGTCCAGGCGGGCGATAGCCTCTGGTCGATCGCCAATCGTTTTGGTCTCAGTGTACAACGTCTAAGAGAATTAAACAATTTGAGTTCTGACGACTTACAAGTAGGCCAACTTTTGCGTATTGCTGAAACCGATATCGAAGCTCCTGGTGAAGAACAAGAATATATTACTTATATTGTTCAACCTAATGATAGTTTATATAAGATTGCTAGAACTTATAATACTACCGTAGATGCGATTCAACGATTAAATAATCTCTCATCCAATGACTTAATCATCGGTCAAGAACTACTAATTCCAGTAAATGAAGACGCCAAAGGATCAACCTATACAGTACAGCAAGGAGACAGTTTATGGTTGATCGCCAATCGTTTTGGAGTCAATGTTCAAGATCTGATACAGGCCAACAATTTGGCTAACATTGAGCTACAGATTGGTGACCAACTGATTATTCCAAGTTCTTTAAGCCCTACAACTTCTACCTACACCGTACAGAATGGTGACAGTCTATGGTCCATTGCCAAGCGTTACAATACAACGGTCGATAGAATTAAAGAAGCAAACAACCTATCTACCAACCTATTACAGATTGGACAACAATTAAAAATACCAAGTTAGTTGGTATTTTTTTATAGCAAAAAAGTCCGAATAATCGGACTTTTGAAACTTTGAATCGTATATATTTTAACGTTTTGAGAACTGTGGTGCACGTCTTGCTTTTTTAAGACCTGGTTTCTTACGTTCTTTCTTACGAGCATCTCTTGTGATAAATCCAGCAGGTTTAAGAATCTTTCGATAACTTCCATCGCTATCTACATTAGGTGCATCGTATTCTAGTAGAGCACGGGTAATTCCTTGACGAATTGCTCCTGTTTGTCCAGAAAATCCTCCGCCACGAACTTCTGCTTCCACATCGAAGATTTCTCTTGTGTTGGTAGCGTCTAATGGTTGACATAAATCCATTACTAAGGTTTCGAATGGTAGATAGTCATGAACATCTTTTCCATTAACCGTGATCTTTCCTGTTCCACTTACTAAGCGAACACGAGCAACACTGGTTTTTCTACGTCCTGTACCTGTATATACTTTCTTATCTTTTGCCATTTTAACCCTCCTACTTAATTTCCATTACTTCTGGTTTTTGAGCCATATGTGGATGTTCTGCTCCAACATATACAAAAAGCTTTCCATACATTGTTCTTCCTAAACGATTATGAGGAAGCATTCCTTTTACAGCTCTTTCCATCATTTCTACTGGATATTGTTCTTTCATTACCTTGGCAGATCTTTCTCTCAAACCACCTGGATACATAGAGTGATTGTAATACATCTTGGTCTCTAATTTGTTTCCAGTTAATTCAACTTTGTCTGCATTGATAATGATGACATAGTCACCACAATCAATATGTGGTGTGTAGGTTGGTTTGTGCTTTCCACGTAGTAAGACAGCCGCTTTGCTGGCAACACGTCCTAGAGGTTTCCCTTCGGCGTCAATCACATACCATTTGCGATCTACAGTTTCTTTCTTTTGCATATAACTTGTCATAATTCTTTTCTCCTTTACTTAAATCTAGTTTTCCCACGACTAGATTTATGTGGGGATATAAAATGTACCGATTAAAATTATACTAAAACATTATATGAAAGTCAATAAAATTTATGTTAAAACTATCAAAAAAATATGAATATTTGCTTGGTAAAGCGCTTTTTGAAGTCTACATTATTCTATTTCCTATATTTTACATCGAGTAGATATAAACCTTCTGCTGGAGCGGTCTTACCTGCTTTATTTCGATCGCAAGAGATTAAGACGCTTTGCATTTCTTTGGGCTCGATCTTCTTTTCGCCTATTTTGATCAAAAGGCCGACCATGTTTCGCACTTGATATTTTAAAAAGCCGGTTCCTTCAAAAAAAATATCATACCGTTCTGGATCCGTTGGGTCTTGCTTTATATACGCTTTGGTAATCGTTCGTACACAGTTTTCTTTTTCTTTATTTTCAGATACAAAACTACGAAAGTCGTGCGTTCCAATTAAATACTTGATCGCCTTTTTCATACTTTTGATATCTAGGGGATGCCCACACTGGTAAACATATTTCCGTTCCATAGGATTAAAGGCTCCAAGGTTGATCTTATAGACATAGGCTTTACTCGTCACCATATAACGCGCATGAAAGTCCTCTGCCATCTCCTTTGCCAAATACACATGAATATCTGAAGGAAGATTGCTATTTAGGGCACGTACGAGCTTTGCTTCACTGATCTTAACATCTAAATCAAAGTGTGCAACCTGCTTATAGGCATGCACACCTTTGTCTGTTCTACCAGAGGCATGGCTGATCACACTCTGATTGTTATTGATTTTCTTGAGTGCTTTTTCTAATTCCTCTTGTACCGTTCTTAAACCAGGTTGGACTTGATACCCACAAAAATCACTTCCATCATATGAGAATTCAATACAATATCGTTTCATTTCATCATCTTTCTTTCATTTTAAAGCGTCTAAAACGCGTGTTTTCCACACTTTCTGTGGAAAACTGTCAACTTTTCTGTCAAATTCCACAATTTTTTCTATATTTTTCTTTACTTTTCCACAGAAAATGTTATTTCCTTTTACCTGCAAAGTCTAGATGCTTATAAACATCTTTAATTAAATCCCGAATATCGCGATGATAAGAGAGCTTTACTTTTTTGGTAGCTCTTACAAATTCGGTAAAGAGTAAAAGATTCGGCAATTCAAAGATGCCATTTTGAACTAACAATTCAATATCGTCAAAAACCTTGGTTGGGACTCCTTCCTTGAGGCAATGGTCTTCGCCTAAGAGTACCACATAGTCGGTATATTGATAGATCAAATTCACATCTTTACTAGTTAGAACAATCGTCTTATGATATTGTTCTTTAAGTTTTTTAAATAACTTTAATAAATACATCTTGTGGGCTTGATCAAAATAGACCATCGGATCCTCAAGAAGCAATACTTTGGGATTGGCTAAAAGACCGATGGCAAGTTGCAACAACTTCTTTTCACTATCGGAAAGAACGCTTATAGGCTTAGATCGCAAACTTCCCGATAGACCTACAAGTTTCAGTGTATCTTGCACTTTTTTGTCAATATTGGCAACCGGCAAATTGCGCAATTGTAGATGGTACCGCAATTCTTCTTCAACCGTCGCTTGCGTAAAGATATTTTCGATCTTTTGGGGAAGAAATAACAATTCTCTTTGAATGAAAAGCTCATTACTCTTCGTTCGTTTCTCATGATCATAGAGCATCGTTCCTCTACTTTTTTTGCCATCATAGAGCAGATTGAGCAAAGCACTGCTTCCATTACCATAGATACTTACAATCTTCTCTTTAGGAATTTTGAAGTTTAAATTGGAAAAGCGATGTTGGGAATCGCTGAAACTTACTTTCTGTACAACTATTTCCATAAGGCATCCACCATCTTTTCCATATTTAAATAAATGTCATCTAACACTTCATAATCCTGGAGTTTGAGTGATAAGTCTACCATAAATGGAAGAGCAAGACCAAGATGCGTTAAAATCCGCTCTTCTTTTAAGACGGAAAGTGGCTTTCCTTCTAATATGATTTTCCCCTGATCCATGATATACAAATAATCACTACTTAAAGTATCATCTAGTGTAGTGGTAGTCATGACCACCGTACATTGTTCCTCTTGAATCACATTTTTAATTATGGCAAGGAAACTTCCTCGTTCAAATGTAGAGAACATGCGACAAGGATCGTCTAACAGTAAAAGTTCTTTTTTTTGGCAAAGCAGCTGAGCAAGACGCAATTTTTGTAAATCAAAAGCATTCAAATCGCGAAGAGACTGGTGTAAGATGTTGTCAAGATTGCACAACTTTACAACTCTTTTTTGTATTGACATTACATTTTTAGTAGTTTTGTTGTGATCTAATAACGTTTTTTGTAAAGTTTCTTCGACACTCTTAGCTTCGTGCATATGACCATGATCACCTGAAAGTAAGCCTACTTTACAAAAAAGTTCTGGCTCGTTGACATCTTTATAGGTAATTTCCCCATCGGACTTTAAAAGCCCTGCGAGCAACTTCAACAGCGTCGTCTTTCCACTGCCGTTCGTACCAGCAATCATCGTCAATCGCTCTTCCATGACATCTAGGGTCACATTCTTTAAAATTTCTTGATAGTTTAAATCTTCGATTTTCAACTTTTCCATAGAGATCCCCCACATTACCTCTATTATACAAAAGAAGTCACTTTTAGACAAATAAAAAAGGAACTTTTTGTTCCAAATTATAATTTTTGTTTTTGTATTTTATAGGTGATCTTTAGTAATCGCTTGTCCGATACAAAGCGACTTAAAAATTTAGCTAATTTCATTTTGGTTCCCGGAATGATCACCAGTTTCTCTTTAAACATCTGATCAATGGCATATCTAGCAACAAACTCTGCCGGAAGGGCTTTTAAGCTGAAGTTTACATTGGCTACTTTATCAAAATTGGTGGCTACAGGGCCCGGACATAGGCAGGAAATATGCACATTGCTCTTTTTCCTTCGCAATTCTTCATAAATTGCTTCTGATAAATGGAGAACGTAAGCCTTAGTAGCATAATAGGTTGCCATCAATGGTCCCGGTTGAAAGGCGGCAGAAGAAGCGACATTTAGAATATAACCACGATTCTTTTTCATCATGTCACGTAGAAACATCTTCGTCAAAATATGAACGGCCCGCATATTGACATTCATCATATCCAACTCTTTCGTCAAATCTGTATCACAAAAATATCCACAATCTCCAAAGCCTGCATTGTTGACTAAAATATCAATATCATCGTTTCTACATAAGATATAGAGTTCTTTGACTTTCTGCTCACTCGTCAAGTCCATCACAATAATCTTCGTTTTGGTCTTTAGTTCGTTTTGTAATTCTTCTAACTTTTCTTTTTCTCTGGCTACTAGAATTAAATCATTCCCTAGTTCACTCAAATACTTGGCCATCTCACGACCAATTCCACTCGATGCACCAGTAATCAACGCCTTCATTCAAACCACCACCTATAATCTTATTATATCAAAATAAATAACTAGTTTCTATATTTTTCCTTTCTTTTACAGTACAAAAAAAAGAACTAGATTATTTCACTAGTTCTAAGATTACCATAAGAGCATCGTCTCCACGACGTTCTTCTAACTTTAAAATTCTCGTATATCCACCATCACGATTTTGATAACGGTCTTTTAATTCATTAAATACTTTATCTACTACCTTCTTGTCGTTGTTAACAAAGGCAAGGGCTTTTCTACGTGCAACTAGGCTGCCATCTTTTCCGTAAGTGATCATCATATCGACGAACTTACGAACTTCTTTGGCTCTTGTTTCAGTTGTTTCTATCTTTTCATTAAGAATCACTTGTTTCGTCAAAGTTGCAAGCATACTTCTTCTATGTTTATTCGTACGTCCTAACTTTCTATATGCCATAATTTTTCCTCCTTACTTCTAATCTTCATCGCGTAAGATTAAACCTAACTCTTTGATCTTATCTAATACTTCTTTTAAGGATTTCTTTCCTAAGTTACGAATCTTCATCATATCATTTTCACTCTTGTTGACTAAATCTTGTAATGTATGAATACCCGCTCTCTTCAAGCAATTATAGGCACGAACTGAGAAGTCTAGATCCTCAATTGTCGTCTCTAATGCTTTTACTTTAGGATCTTCTGTCTTTTCGATCATAAGTCCTGTCATATCTGCAATATTGCTTAAATCCGTAAGAAGATCAAAATGTTCAATCAAGATTCTAGAGGCAAGTGCCACAGCTTCTTCTGGTTTCATAGAACCGTTGGTCCATACTTCTAAAATCAATTTATCATAATTTTCATTCTGTCCTACACGAGCGCTTCCTACTTCATAAGAAACTCTTTCGATTGGAGAGTATAATGAATCGATCGCAATAAGTCCTACTTTCTTATTATCAAGTAGTTTCTTATTATCTTCACTCTTCACATATCCACGACCGTTGGTTACAGTCATTTCAATATTGATTTCTCCACCTTTGGCAAGGGTTGCGATCACTTGATCTGGGTTCATGATTTCAATATCGGCATCATGTTCGATGTCTTTGGCTGTAACGACACCTTCGGTTTTAGCGTTAAGATGCATGGTCTTCGTCTCATTTGAATGATTCTTAACAACGACACTCTTCAAGTTCAAAATGATCGTTGCAACATCTTCGACAACTCCATCCATCGTTTGGAATTCATGAAGAACACCATCGATTTTGATACTGCTGATGGCAGAACCAGGAAGTGATGATAACATCACACGACGAAGCGCATTTCCTAGGGTCGTACCAAATCCTCTCTCTAATGGTTCTAGTTCGAATTTTCCATAAAAATTACTTTCTACATAGTCTGTGATTTTATAAATTGGTTTTTCAAATTGTAACATGAAACTAACCTCCTTAAAATTATCCACGTGGACGTTTTGGTGGACGACATCCATTGTGTGGTATTGGTGTTACATCGTTAATTGCTGTCACTTCTAGTCCAGCAGTC
Organism: uncultured Bacilli bacterium; assembly: GCA_947587115.1. Classification (GTDB taxonomy): domain Bacteria; phylum Bacillota_I; class Bacilli_A; order RF39; family UBA660; genus CANPXY01. The sequence goes on along the minus strand of CANPXY010000021.1, from coordinate 8,549 downwards.
TGTAATGAACGAATTGCTGTTTCACGTCCAGGACCCAATCCCTTAACGTATACTTCTACTTTGCGCATACCTAAGTCGTATGCTGCCTTTCCTGCGGCTTCTGCTGCCATACCAGCAGCAAATGGAGTTGATTTCTTGCTTCCTTTAAAGCCGATTGCACCAGGTGCTGACCAACTGATGGTGTTACCTTCTTTATCGGTAATCGTCGTTAGTGTATTATTAAATGTTGCATGAATATGAGCGATTCCTTCAGGAACATTCTTTTTTACTTTTCTTTTTCTAGTTTTATAAGCCATAATTTAACCTCCTTTTTCAGATTAGTGAACTACACTTTCTTTTTGTTTGCTACAGTCTTTCCTCTACCCTTACGAGTACGAGCATTACGATTGGTTCTCTGTCCTCTCACAGGAAGTCCTCTTTTATGACGAGTTCCTTCATAAGAGTTAATTTCCATTTTCGTTTTGATGTTCATGCTGACTTCACGACGAAGATCTCCTTCGGTCATGTATTTTGCAACTTCATCACGAATACGTGCTAATTCATCGTTGTCTAAGTCTTTTGCTTTCTTGGCTGGATCTACTCCTGCATCTTTCGCAATCTTAGTTCCTAACTGTCTTCCAATTCCATAGATTGATGTCAATGCAACAAAAATCTGCTTGTCATTTGGAATATCTACACCTTTAATACGTGCCATAACTTACACCTCCTATTATCCTTGTCTTTGTTTGTGTTTTGGATTTTCACAAATTACCATAACGCGACCTTTTCGTTTAATTATTTTGCATTTAGCGCAAATTGGTTTTACTGATGGTTTTACTTTCATAGTTTATCCCTCCTACTATTTTCGATAGGTTATACGCCCACGTGTTAAGTCATAAGGCGATAGTTCTATCATCACGGTATCCCCCGGTAAGATGCGAATGTAGTTCATTCGTATTTTACCAGAAACGTGAGCTTCCACGATGTGTCCATTTTCGAGTTGGACTTTAAACTTACCACCTGGTATAATTTCTAGAACTTTTCCTTCTATTTCGATTGTATCTTCTTTAGCCATCTTTTCACTCTCCTGTCAATATTTGATATCCATCTTTCGTTACGACGATCGTGTGTTCAAAATGAGCAGATGGACTACCATCTAACGTTTCGACTGTCCAGTCATCATCACATAGACAAATGTCTTGACTTCCTAAATTGAGCATCGGTTCAATAGCAATGACCATTCCTTCTTTTAATACTGGTCCATGGTGCGGACTGCCATAGTTTGGAACGTCTGGCTCTTCATGTACGTTCGTTCCTACGCCGTGCCCGACAAGCTCTCTTACAACCCCTAAATGATGTGCTGTGGCATATGTTTCGATGGCACAGCCAATGTCGCCAATACGGTTTCCTGGCTTCACTTGTTTTAATCCTTCATATAAAGCAAGTTCCGTGTGTTTTAACAAATACGCTTTCTCATCACTTACTTTACCAACCGGATAACTCCAAGCGGAGTCTCCATGGTAGCCTTTATAACAGGCACCAATATCAATCGAGATAATATCTCCATCCTTGATTTTGTGATTTCCCGGAATGCCATGCACCACTTCCTGATTGATGCTCGTACAGATGCTTCCTGGGAATCCATCGTACCCTTTAAAAGAAGGGGTTGCACCTTGGCTCAAGATGAACGCTTCTGCAATCTGATCTAATTCTTTGGTTGTAATTCCTTCTTTTAAATATGGACGTAGATGTTGATGCGTCAAATAGACAATATGTCCGGCTTGCTTTAAAAGTTCAATTTCTCTTTGACTTCTTAAAGTTATCATAACATCACTTCTTTTCAAGAATGATCTCTTCGACAGCCTTTAGGGTTGCCTCTTTGCTTACACCACCATCGACATGTCTTACGACCCCTTTTTCGCCATAATAGTCAATTAATGGCTCCGTCATATCAAGATAGGCTTGATAGCGATGTTCAAAGGCCTCAAGATTATCATCACTTCTCTGATATAATGCTCCAGAGCAAACATCACAAGTGGAATCTTTTTTTGGCATGTTGTTTTCGATATTGATGTTGTAGATGGCTCCACAATCTTTGCAAATGCGACGTCCTGTCACACGTTTTTTTAGGACCTCTTTATCGACATCTAAGATGATGACGAATCCAAGGGACTGCCCTACTGCCTCTAAGATTTCATCATAGCGTTTGGCCTGTTCCAAATTTCTTGGAAAGCCATCTAAGATGTAACCATTTTGGCAATCTTTTTCTTTGATTCTCTCTTCCAAGAGTTGATAAATAATTTCATCTTTGACGAGCGCACCTTTGGACATCGTCTCTTGAACATACATTCCGATCTCATCATCACGCCCAGCTACATCACGAAGAATGTCGCCAGTGGAGATATGTGGAATATGGTACTTTTCCTTTAACTGTGTCGCTAAAGTTCCTTTCCCTGCCGCTGGTGGCGCAATTAAAATGATATTTTTCATCTTCTTTTATACCCCTTTTTATAAGTTCTTGTAAGTAAACTTCCCTCTAACTGTTTATAAGTCTCAAGTGCTACACCGACAACGATCAAAAGTCCTGTACCACCAATCGTTACACTCTGTGGCAAACTGGTCACTTTCGTGAAAATGATTGGAAGACCAGCGATGATGACTAAGAATAAGCCACCGACAACGGTCAAGTGTGATAGAACTTTAGAGATATATTTCTCGGTGTCTTTTCCTGGACGAACCCCTGGAATATAACCGCCATTATCTTGTAAATTCTTTGATAAGTCTTCTGGTTTCAATTGAATGAACGTATAGAAATAAGCAAAGAAGAACAAGAATGCGACAAAGATGATAAATCCAACTGGTGTCGTATAGTTCAAGTATTTCGCTACAAAAGACTTGAATCCTTCATTCTTGACGAACTGTGCAATCACTCCAGGAATAGATAATAAACTTGATGCAAAGATCACGGGAATAACACCTGCTGAATTGATCTTAATTGGCATAAATGATTGTTGTGCTCCAAAAGCACTCGTTGACTTGTTGGCATATTGAATCGGAATTCTTCTTTCCGCTTCTTCTTCAAATACGACGCCGATTACGATCAACAAGTAAACTACTACAAATGCTAAGAAACCTAAAATTCCAAGCACTGTACCACTTGTTGAAGAAAAATCAACTAAACTTGTGAAAGCAGAAATGAACATCTGTGGTAGGGTTGCAATGATCCCTGCCATAATGATCAAACTGATTCCATTACCAAGTCCTTTTTGAGTAATTTGATCTCCTAACCATAATAGGAATGAGGTTCCTGCGGTTAGAATAATTGCCACATACAAATATTGTAGCGGATCTGCACTATGTCCTAGGACGGCGAAAGAAAATGCATAACCTTCAATGAAGGCAAAGGCAATTCCTAAATACCTTGTAATCTTATTGATCTTCTGGCGTCCAACATGTCCTTGCTTCTTTAATTCTGAAAAGTAAGGAACGATGTCCATCTGCAACAACTGCGTGATGATGGATGCCGAAATATAAGGCATAACTCCTAGAGCAAAGATGGAAAAGTTCTTAAGTGCTCCACCACCCATGACGTTGATCAGTTCCAAAAATCCTAAATTGGTCGTCAAGTCTTGAGTTCCAGGAACACGAACTTGTGTACCTACAATAAAGATCGCGAGTCCTGCCAAAGTGAATAACAAACGATGTCTTAAATCTTTATTGGTAGGCGCTAGTAATTGCTTTAAATTAGCAAACATCCTAGATCACCTCAGCTTTACTTCCTGACTCTTTGATCTTTTCTAAGGCACTAGATGAGAACTTGTTGGCTTGAATCGTCAATTTCTTTTCAAGCTTTCCTTCTCCTAGCACTTTGATTCCACATAATTGTTTTTTAACGATTCCCATTTCTTTTAATAGAGCTGGTGTTACAACCGTTCCATCTTCAAAACGGTTTAAATCGTCTAAATTGATGACAGCATATTCCACTTTAAATCTGTGGTTTGAAAATCCTCTTTTTGGCAAACGTCTATATAATGGTAATTGTCCACCTTCGAAGACTGGATTTACGCCGCCACCACTACGAGCGTTTTGACCTTTCTCTCCACGTCCGCTAGTTTTACCTAAACCACTACCTGGCCCGCGACCAACGCGTCTTTTTTCTTGTTTAGCTCCAGGATTTTTTTCTAGTTCATGTAATTTCATTAGCCTAACATCTCCTCTACTGTCTTACCACGTAGCGCTGCTACTTGTTCTGGTGTTTTTACCTTTTTCAAGGCATTGATGGTAGCGGTTGCCATGTTAAGTTTCGTTCTTGATCCAAGTGATTTTGATGAAATATCACGGATTCCTGCAAGTTCTAATACCGCACGTACAGCTCCTCCGGCGATAATTCCATTACCTTCACTAGCTGGCTTGATGATGACTCTAGCAGCTCCACTTACACCAGTTGCTTCATGGGCGATTGTTCTACCATCGATGAGAGGTATTTTCACTAAATTTTTATTAGCGGCTTGAATTGCTTTTTTGATTGCATCAGGTACTTCGTTTGCTTTTCCGATACCTAATCCAACTTGTCCTTTTCTATCCCCAACTACAACGGTAGCAGAGAAACGACGTTGACGTCCACCTTTGTTAACTTTAACAACGCTCTTGATTTCAACGACTAATTCTTCTAAAACCTTTTCTTTAGGGGCCATTTTTCTATTTTGCATAATACCCTCCTATTAGAATTCTAATCCATTTTCACGTGCAGCATCTGCGAGTGCTTGTACACGTCCGTGATAAAGGTATCCACCTCTATCGAATACTACCTGTTTAATTCCAGCTTTTGTAGCTTTTTCAGCAAGTAGTTTTCCAACTTTTGTGGCTGCTTCAATATTACTTCCGTTTTCCAACTTAAGTTCTAATGAGGAAGCAGATACAAGAGTAGTCGCAGTTTCATCGTCAATGATTTGTGCATAGATACCAGCATTTGAACGATAGACGTTAAGACGTGGTACTTCGCTCGTTCCAAAAACATCTTTTCTCACACGTTCATGTCTTACACTGCGCATCTTATTGCGAGATTCTTTTTTTATCATAAACTTTTCTCTCCCTTCCTACTATTAAGCAGCTTTCTTTCCTTCTTTACGACGAACATATTCATCTTTGTAACGAATTCCTTTTCCTTTGTAAGGTTCAGGTTGTCTTACTTTTCTGATGTTCGCAGCAAATTCTCCAACTAATATTTTATCGATTCCTTTGACAGTGATCTCCGTATTGCTGGTAGCTGTCACTTCGATTCCCTTTGGAATCTCTAGTTCTACTGGATGAGAATATCCAGCACTAATTACCAATTGATTTCCCTTGACATTGAAACGGTAACCTACACCGATGATCTCAAGTGATTTTTCAAACCCTTTGGTAACTCCTGTAATCATATTTTGAACATTCGCATTGATCGTTCCATGCATAGAGCGTGTCTTGATCAAGTCATTACTTCTTTCAATGGAAATCGTATCTCCCTCTTGTTTCAAGGTAATGTCTTTCGCTGAATGTGTAGTTAACGTACCTTTAGGTCCATTAACAGTAATACTATTATGATCTACTGTTACTGTAACACCCGCTGGCACTGTGATCTTTCTGTTTCCGATACGGCTCATATTGACACCTCCTTATATTTTATTTTTTACCAAATATAAGCTAAAACTTCTCCACCTACATTTTGTTTTCTTGCTTCTTTATCCGTCATAATTCCTTTTGATGTAGAAATGATGGCGATTCCTAAACCATTTAATACTTTAGGAATTTCATTGTTCTTTGCATATACTCTAAGTCCTGGTTTTGAAATTCTCTTTAATCCAGTGATTACTCTTTCTTTATTTTGTCCATATTTTAATGTCAAGACAATGGTCTTTTGAACACTATCGTCTAATAACTTATAATCTTCAATAAATCCCTCTTCTTTTAAAATTCTTGCAAGTTCAAGTTTTAAATTAGAAGATGGTACACTTACTTCTTTGTAATACATTTGATTGGCATTACGAATGCGTGTTAACATATCTGCGATTGTATCAGTTACTACAGCCATTTCAATTCCTCCTTTCCAAATTACCAGCTTGATTTCTTTACACCTGGTATTTGTCCTTTGTATGCTAATTCACGAAAGCAAATACGGCAGATTCCGAACTTACTCATTACTGCATGAGGACGTCCGCAACGAGCACAACGTGTATATTCACGTACTTTGAATTTTGGCTTTCTATTAGCTTTTATGATCATACTTTTCTTTGCCATGTTTACCCTCCAATTACTTTCTAAAAGGAATTCCAAGTCCACTTAATAAATCATAAGCTTCTTCGTTCGTCTTAGCCGTGGTGACAAAGACAATGTCCATTCCACGTACTTTCACAACGTTATCATATTCGATTTCAGAGAAAATCAATTGTTCTTTGATTCCTAGTGTATAGTTTCCTCTACCATCGAAGGCTTTTGGACTTACACCATGGAAATCACGTACACGAGGAAGTCCGATTGCAATTAACTTATCCATGAAGTTGTACATATTTTCTCCACGTAGTGTTACCTTACATCCAATCGATTGTCCTTCACGTACTTTGAAACCAGCAATAGACTTTTTCGCCTTGGTAATGATTGGCTTTTGTCCCGTGATGGCGGTCAAATCCGCAACAGCTGCATCTAGTAATTTTGAATTGGTAGTAGCATCTCCTACACCCATGTTGATAACGATTTTCTCTAATTTTGGTACTTCCATAATAGTTTTGTAATTATGTTTTTCCTTTAAACTTGGAACTACTTCCTTTAAGTATTTTTCTTTTAGGCGGTTCATATATTACCCTCCTTCCAACTAATCAAGCTTCTCGTTTGATTTTTTGCTAATTCTAATTTTTTTATTTGTTTTTTCATCAATCGTATGTCCAATTCTAGTTCTCTTTTTGGTCTTTGGATCAATGATCATGACATTTGAGGCATGAATCGGTGCTTCAATTTCAAGAATTCCACCGGTCTCGTTTCCGTTTCCTTTCTTGTGTTTCTTAACAAGATTGGCTCCTTCGACGATCACTTTGTTCTCATTTCTAAGTGTCTTGATGATCTTTCCTTCTTTACCCTTACTAGAACCAGCGATGACAACGACTTTATCTCCTACTTTAAAGTTCATCATATCCTCCTTATAGCACTTCTTTCGCTAATGATGCGATTTTGGTGTAACCTGCATCACGAATTTCACGAGCTACTGGTCCAAAGATACGAGTTCCAACTGGACTCTTATCATCTCTAATGATTACACAAGCATTGTCATCAAATTTAATATAACTTCCATCATCACGACGTACGCCAAACTTACTTCTGACAATGACTGCTTTTACAACTTTTCCTTTTTTTACAGTTCCGTTCGGTGTGGCATTTTTCACTGTACCAACAACGATATCCCCGATATTACCTGTCTTTACTTTGCTTCCACCTAAAACACGAATTACTAATAGTTCACGTGCTCCAGAGTTATCGGCAACTTTAAGACGGCTTTCTTGTTGTAACATAATTTAATTCCTCCTTCACCTTTAGCCCTATAAAATAACTGCTTCTTTCACTATTTCCTTTAAATAGAAACGTTTTGTCTTTGAAATTGGTTTTGTTTCAACGATACGTACGGTATCTCCAACTTTAGCTTTGTTCGTCTCATCGTGCGCAGTATATTTTTTAGAATATTTTACTCGTTTTCCATATTTTGGATGTTCTTTGTAAGTTTCTACTAAAACGGTAATGGTCTTATCGTTTTTTGCACTTACTACTTTTCCAACAAATTCACGTTTTTTTGTTTCGTTCATTCTAACCCTCCTATTCGCCTAGTTCGCGTTCTTTTAAAACGGTCTTCATTCTTGCAACGGTGTGTCTCAATTCTCGAATTCTTGAAGGTTTTTCCAAATTTCCAGTTGCTTGTTGGAAACGTAAGTTGAATAGTTCTTCTTTGCTTTCTTTGATCTTGGCGTTGATCTCTTCCGTGGTTAGCTTTCTAATTTCATTAACCTTCATTTTTTTCACCACCATTTTCTCTCTTTACAAATTTTGTGGTAATAGGTAACTTGTGGCTAGCTAAACGTAGGGCTTCACGTGCTACTTCTTCGCTGACACCAGCGATTTCGAACATGATCTTGCCTTCTTTTACAACGGCTACCCATCCTTCGACGTTACCTTTTCCTTTTCCTTGACGAGTTCCGATTGGCTTTTTCGTCAATGGCATATGTGGGAAAATATTGATCCATACTTTTCCACCACGTTTCATATAACGTGTCATAGCAATACGAGCTGCTTCGATTTGATTTGCGGTAATCCAAGCACCTTCTTTTGCCATAAGTCCGTAGTCTCCAAAGTGTAATTCACGATTTCCACGTGAAGTTCCTTCGTAAGGTAATCTATGAACACGACGATATTTAGTTCTTGATGGTATTAACATATTAATTACCTCCTTTTACATTTTTTGAAGGAAGAATTTCTCCTTTATAAATCCATACTTTAACACCGATTTTACCGAATGTTGTATCGGCTTCGCTAGCGGCATAATCTACATCTGCTCT
>CANPXY010000020.1 GCA_947587115.1 uncultured Bacilli bacterium | reverse complement strand
TATAAAAAAAAGAAAATCAAATTTGTTATAATTTTAACTTTCTTTCCTTTTTCCCCCAAAACTCTTTACACTAACATCCATCTTCGTACATTTTTTTAAATGCCTGATAGTTTCTAAGGCGCGTGGTGATCTTCTTTTCCTTTTTCCAACAATTGGATGAAGACATCTCACATTCTTCCACCATCGATTTATACTGTTGAACCCCTTCATCTTTAAGATAGCGTGCTCGAATAATACGCTCCTCTTTGGCTGGTAAGGCCTTAAGCGCTAGGGGCACTGCCGTTTTGAGCCACTCTTGATAAGACGCATCTTCAATCTCTGATATTCCTGTAAAATCTTGTGCCTCTAGGTCCTTTGCTTCTTGAAGTGGCATGAAGATTGCCTTACAACTTTCAACTAATCTCCATTGATACTCCGTGATTTGTAAAGCTTTTTTTACTTCTTCCATCGGAAGTTGCTCTTTTCCACAGAATTTGTGGACTTTTATGACCAGTTCCACAATCCTTTGTGGATATTTGATTAAGAATGTAGATTGTAGATATTTTAAAAAATGTTGTGTGATCTTATTTTCAACTAATGTGGAAAATGGTTTCTTTTTCCCTTGCTCATGAGCGACAATCGCTTCGAGTAACCCCACACAACCTTCTTGGATCAATTCCATCATATCGTCTTCGTCCAACGCAAAATCTTGCGCCAATTCAATTACGGTTTTTAAATTTTGATAGAAAATAGCATCGATAGAAGGTTCCTCTTTCCGAGAAACTGCCTGCCAATAAGCTTCCACGTCTTTGATGTAATCTTCTAAAATTTGTGTTTGTTCTTTCGTCATTTCTTCCCACCCCTGTTTGTTTGACTATTATAACACAATTCTTAATAAGAGCAAAGTAAAATCAATCGATATATTAGAATTTTTTACATATAAAAAATAATTTGGGATTCCCCAAATTATTTTGCTTTCTTTGGCTTTGGATTTTCAAGCTTTTCTAGAACTTCGCGAACGACGTCTGCTGCTTTTAGACGTACTTCTTCTGCAGCATCACGAAGAATTGGTGTTCCTTTATCGATGGCTAAGTTTACTAGATCTTCACATTTCGCTTTGATGTCTTGTCCTTTTTTCTTAGCAATTTTTAATACTTTTTCTTTGTCGAGATCCGCAAGTTCTGCTTTGATTTGGTCTACTTTTTCTTCAAAGAGGTCTTTCACTTCTTCAACATCGATCTCTTTGACTTTGCCAATCAACTCATCCATCTTGCGTTTTAACTGTTTTCTAGTCTCGCTTCCTTTATTAGGCGCAAACAAGATTCCAAGTCCTGCACCAATTGCTGCTCCTAATAAGAATTTTCCAGCACCTGTTCCTTTGCTCTTTACTGCTTTTTCTTTACTCATAATCTTTTTCCTCCTTTTTCTTTCTATTAAACAATTTGCCAATGGCATTGGATACTGTATCTACAATCTTATCACTTAGAAATGACAATCTGTCGGTAATTGTGTCGATTAGATGGAAAAATCCATTTAGCGTTTGTACCTTCTCTTCTACATCATCCAACAGACGATTGGCACGGTCGATTGTTTGAATGAGACGAATTCCTAAAACGATCAAAACGATCAGTAAGACAATACCAAATATATATAGTAGCATTGGTAATAATACATTTAAAAATTCCATCTTTTACCCCTCCTCATCATACATCGAATCAATAAGATCAAATAGATTGTCCTCTAATTTCTTTTCTTCTTCCTGTGGAACTTCTTCCTTCGTTTCCTCTGGTTCTTCCTCTTTTACTTCTTCTTGTTCTTTCCTTACTTTGGTAGATCTTCTTCCAGTCGCTTTTTCTTTGCTGGCATCTTTATAGTCTACATTGTATTCAAGTCCTAGATCTTGATAATATTCTTCTGCATCTCCGACTGTTACTTTTTCAACGATTGGAGTCGTATCGTCATCGCGCATATCAAATAGAAGATTATCTTCTTGGGTAGAGCTGGTCTCTTCTTCAGAAGGTTTTTCCTCGACACTCATCGATAGACCAATGTCACTTGAAAGATCTCCATATGCTTTTTCACGAACCGCATCAAAATCTAGATGATTCACTTCATAACTGCTACGAATCCGGATTTCTTTTTTACTCACAATATCTTCCTTCTTGTAATTTTGATCTAAAACACCATAGATTGGAGAAATGATTGGAGATGGATGAAAACCTTTTTTCTCCTCTTTCTTTTCATAAGCACCATGTTCACGATAAGTTGGCGCACTATTTTGATAAGGTCTTGAAGAAAGCGCTTCTTTTGGTGGCTCTACTTTTTCGACAGGTGTTTCAATATGTTCTTCAATAAAGTCTTCTTCTTCAAAATCCATTGGGAATTTAAAGCTTGGATCTTTCTTTAACAAGTCACGGTCCGAAATTACTTCTTCTTCCTCTGCTTCAATTTCTTCGATCTCTTCTTCTACCGGTTCTACTTTTCTCTGTGGTGGCTCAATCTTTTTCGCTATGACCGGTTTTTCCTTCTTTTCTTTCTTTTTGGGCTCTTCCACTTCAACATACTCTTCTTCGAAAAGGGCATTTTTTAGTTTTTCAAATAATTTCATTAGAGTCACCTCTTTCTATTCTGTCTCGTCGGTCTTGATTTGGTCTTCATCTGGCATTTCATTATTTTTATCATAGTAAACGTCATATTCTTCTACATAATCTAAGAAACTACCGCTTTCTCTTTTCGGTTTTAGAATGCTGAAAACTTCTTCCTCGTAATTCAAGACATTCTCCCCTACCAAAGTACTTAACACTTGGTCATTGAACTGCACAGAAGATAAGATATTTCCCATGTTAATCAATGTATCCTGCAAATTTTCTTTAGGAATGTAACTTTCCATTTTCGCATAGTTATACATCATCTCAACAAAGTATAGACCATCAACTTCATTGATCTCTAAATAACCAGTCTTGCCTTGATAGTTGAGTTTTTTTGAATAGTAAGCACTTGAACTTACTTCGTAGTCTTGATTGGTTTTATGATAATAACTGATGACATCGATATAGAGATAATACTTCTGATTTTGGTAAGATAGTTGGGCATTGTAGTCCGTCTTCTCGACCAGGGTCATTCCTTTGGGTAAATAATATTTATATCCTTCAAAGACATTGTTATATAATTTGTTTTGAGTATTTAATACTGTGTCAATGATCGTATCCACACTTTGTTCATCAATCATTACAGCTTGACAACCAGTGAGGAGAAAAATCATAGAGAGTAATACGATTACTTTTTTCATATTTCACCTACTCTAGGTCTATTATACCAAATATTTTTAGAAATACATATCTTTTTATAACTTTTTGTGCAAAATTTCTTCTGATTTACGGACGATACAGTGATAGATGGGCTTGTGCTCTTTGACAAATTTTTCTTCATATTCGGTGGCAATATTTTCTTTGATATCGCTCTGATATAAATCTAGATGCACCTCTTCCAACTGATATCCGTATTGGCTAAATGAGGTAAGCGCAAACTCGAAAAGTTCGCGATTGTCCGTCTTCATATGAATTTCTTTACTGTTTTTAAAAATAGCATCGTACTTCTTTAGGAATAGCGTACACATCAGGCGTCTAGAAACGTGTCGTTTTTTAGGCCAAGGGTCTGAAAAGTTTAAATAGATGCGGTCGATCTCGCGATCGAAGATCTGGTCAATAAAAGTCGCGTTGAAGCGCACAATATAAAGATTGGGATAGCTTCCATCGATTTTAGGAAGTGCTCTTGCTAAAACAGTATCATAACGCTCGATTCCAATATAATTAATTTCGGGATGCCGTTTGGCGTTTTCAATGATGAATTGTCCTTTTCCCATTCCTATTTCAATAAAAATGGGATGATCATTTTGAAATAGCTCGTGCCATCTTCCACGATAAATTTCTGGATTGGTGATCAAATAGGAAGATTGATCGAGGATCTCTTGTTTGTTCTTGATATTTCGAAGACGCATAGCTACCTCCTTTTAAGAATAAAATTATCATAACACAAATTTGGGTGATTGCATATAATAAAGCGTCAAGCAAAGGAGAGATATTATGAATAATCAAGTACCTTATCAGTTCATGCCGGGATGGCAAGGAGGCCCTAATTTTCCAGGAAATTGGCCAATGAATGGACAAGGTGGATGCAACTGCCGAGAGCAATTAAATCAAATGGAAAATCGTTTGAATCGTTTAGAACGTCAAGTTCGAAGATTAGAAAACAGAATTTCTAGATTAGAAAATGGTTATCCAGTTCCTTATACAGCAAACGCCAATAACGATCAGGATTTTGGAAGTTACGCAAATAACTCTAATATGTACATGATGTAAAAAGATGTCATTTGACATCTTTTTTGATTGAAATTGCGGTCTTGTTCATGATCCTATTTACCATATAGCTAGAGATCAAGTCCATAATGGCATAGATGATCAAGAAGATTCCAATGATCTTCGTAATGACCAGTGCTCCTTCAAATGGATTGAAAATCAAGATTAAGCCACAGAGCAAGGCAAGTAGACCTACGACCAGCGTCATCTTCCACATGTTGCTTTGGTAAGTTTTCAAAGAGAACGCCATCTGAATTTTCAAAGCACTCGAGATCGTAATCCATATTCCTAAGATTACAGGAATAATTTTGGCTAAGGCATGCGGATTCAAGATGAGGAGCAATCCCATCAATGAACTGATGATGCCATAGACGATATCAAAGCGAAAAAGACGCTCTTCTTTATTGCGATAATAACGAATAAACGAAGTTACTCCTAAGGCAATGATAAAACCGCCTAAAATATAAGAAATGATTTCAATCGTCGATGAAGATTTAAAAATTAAAAATAATCCCATCACAATAAAGCAAAATGTAGATAAGAGTGACGTCTTAAATATTCCTTTGGTTTCTTTTTCCATATTCATCCCTCGATTCGTATCTATTATAACACATTTTTGGACTACGCACACCAAATTATCATTCTTTTGTAATCAATAGTTGTAATAGTTCGTGGCAATCTTTTTCATAGAAAATAATTTGATAGATGAGATCGACAATGGGAATATCAATCTTGTGGTGTGATATTAGCTGATGAATGGACTGTAAAGTATAGAGTCCTTCGATCGTATGGGTCTTTCGATATGTCTCTAGCTCTTTGGAACTTTTTCCCTCGCCAATTAATTTTCCATAGGTGAAATTACGACTTTTATCGCTCGTACAGGTCAATAGTAGGTCTCCAAAACCAGCGAAGGAAAGAATCGTCTTTTTGTTCCCACCAAGGCCTTTGATCAGTTGCTTAATATCGTGTAAGGCTTCTGTAATGAACATTGCTTTCGTCGATTCAGGAAGACCCATTCCTTCTAACATCCCCGCTGCTAGAGCGATTACATTTTTGATTGCACCACACAATTCAATGCCAATGAGGTCCTTTGTAGGGCGCAGTTTCACATGGGCATTTCCTAGAGCTTTAATGACACATTGCTCTGCCTTCTGATCTTTGGTAGCAAGAGATAGACCAATCGGAACACCTGAAACGATATCAATAGCAAAGGAAGGTCCAGAAATGACCGCAAGATGTCGAGTCTTAAAAGAGCGCTCTACGACCTCGGTCAAAAAGGAGCAAGTATCGTTTTCAATCCCCTTGGAAGCAATACATAAAGTCTGATCTTTCGTAAGATCAGCAGCCATTTCCTGCATGACCTCATCGACAAAACTCGCTGGAATCGCAATGATGATCAAGTCTTTCTGACATAGGGCCTCTTTCAAATTGGTCGTAAAGAGAAGCTCTTTAGGAATGCGAACTTTTGGCAATTTATCAGGGGCTCGGCGATGACGCTCTAAATCTTCTTTTTCATCTTCAAACTTGGTCCACATTGTAACTTCACAAGCATTCTCTAATGCAACCATACCGAGCGCTAGGCCATAAGCTCCCGTTCCTATAATTCCTACTTTCATGTACGTCACCTCTATTTATTATTATAATACTATGAAACATATAAGAAGGCAAGCGAGGGTTTTAGAATCCCATTTTATAAAAAATCTTCTCTTTCATTATAAAGGAGAAGATTGTTTGAGATTTTATTTTGTAGCTTTAAAATTTTGATGTTCCTGGATCTTTTGCAGAATTTTCTCTTTGCCATTTAAGAGTGGTGCGATAGAACCATGACTATTTAGGGTATATATAATTTTGGCCATATATTTAGAACAGTCCACTTCTTGAAACCATTCCCGCTGTTTTACTTCTTCTGGTACATAAGTTAAATTGGTCGTATATAAGCGGTGAAATAATCCTTGTTCATATGCTTCCTGGAAAGCATCAATGTTGGGTTTGCCATCGCTAAAGAAGGCGAAAGTGGCAGTTAAATAAATCTGTTCAGCACCCCATTTTTTTAAATCTTTGGCTACTTCTAACATCGATTGCCCAGAAGAGATTAGATCGTCGACAATGAGTACCGTCTTGCCTTGAACTGGCTTTCCTAAATATTCGTGCGCGACGATCGGATTCTTCCCATTTACGATCTTAGAAAAGTCCCGTCTTTTGTAGAAAATACCAATATCTGTTTTGAGCATATCGGCATAGTATCGGGCACGATCTACGGCACCCGTATCGGGACTTATGACCAATAGATTTTGATAATCGATCTCTTCATTATCAATAAATGTTCTTAAAATAGAGTATGTGGAGTAAGGATTTTCAAATATCGTCGTAGGACTGACAGCATTGTCACATGCATCTTTGTTGTGGACGTCAAACGCTATGATCTGTTTTACTCCTAAATTCTCGAGCTCTTTTAATCCTAAAGAACAATCAAGAGATTCACGATCTTTCTTTTTGTGTTGTCGTGCTCCATAAAGTGATGGGGTTACAACGCTGATGCGACTAGGTGATCCGTTACACGCAGAAATCATTCTTTTGATATCTTGAAAATGATCATCGGGGCTCTTATGATTGGTAAAACCATGCATCTCATACGTGCAACTATAATTTTGAATATCACTTAAAATGAAAACGTCTTGCGCCCGGACCGTCTCATAAAGTAGGCCTTTGGCTTCGCCATTACTAAATCTCGGTACCGCGGTGGGGATGATATAACTGAACTTCTTATCTTCCACTCCTTTCATCAATTTTAGGTGATCGTCGACTTTTTTGCCAAAGTCGGCAAAGTTGTCCATGACTATCAATTTTAAATTGTTCGTTACGACTTCCATAAAACCTCCTTAAAGCGTATCTTACAAGATCATTGTAACACAATCTGACAAAAAGGTTAGCAATTTGACACTTTTTTCACAGTGTTATTTAAGACAATTTAAAAGATCTAGCATCACTAGATCTATTTCTTTGCAAAAACTTTTACTGAACTTTCTTTAGGGGCAGTTTCTACTCGGTCCGCACTCGTCAAATTATTAAAATACCAATTCCCGCCCTTGACGAACTGAGTTCGACCAGGGGCCTTCGCAGAACTTGATCGGAAACTTAAAAAATCATGCATTGAATTTTTGGTATATAGGAAATCAATAATGGCTTGGTATCCTGGTAGAGCAGTACGATCTTGATTTAAAAATTCGAGATAGGCTTTACTCTGATAGACAACAAATTGACCAGGGCATATACATTGATAATAGATGCTGGATCCGTTTTGACCTTCCATGATATTGTTCACATAATTGATCCAGTTGTTGCTGATCGTTCGGTTGTACATCGTATTAATCACGGCATAAGCATCTTGGTAACACTCTGCCTTTGATTCTGCTAGAACACAAGAAGCTAAAACATCAAACTGTTCCGATGTAAGGTTGTATTCCGACAAGACTGCTTCTTTTTTTTCTTCATTATCAGGCTCTTTCGGTTCTTGAACTTCTTCTTGACTTACAGTAGCCGCGGAAGTATCTTCGATCGCTTCGGTTTGCACTTCATCAGTGGAAACAACAGGTACTTCTTCCATCAATTCGAGCATCGTTAATTGTTTTTCAATTTCATCAGAAGAAACCTCATCGACTATTTTTGCTGAAGAAGCCATCTTGAACAATTCAATAGTCATATTCCCGATCGAGCATGATAATAATACAGATAAGACAAAACAGGCATTTGATTTGGTAAGTACCTTTTTTAATAACAAATTTCTGATACGTCTAAGTAATTTTTCATCCTCAGTCTTTTCTATTAATCTGTCAATTTCCATTGTATCCCCTCCGTATCCCAAAAAAATATAGTGCTATTTTACACTATATTTTGCATTTTGTCAATTTAAAGAACGATTGGATGGGCTTCCTGTTTATTGATTACCCTCGAGGCCCGTTTGCTTCATCGATTTTTTTGAGCGTCAAACTGGCGTTTTGTCCTACATTAAAACTGACCATGACATTTTCTTGATTGGTCGATAAAGTCATATCCACCTTATCATCTGCCTCTAAGGAAACTAAAAAACTTCCCGTATAGAGAAACTCTTTCCCCGGCTCTAGTTGCCTTGTCAATACTGACGCCGGAAGATTCACTTGATTTTTTCTTACCATCACTGTTAATGATGTTGCTTGTGATACAGAAACATTAACTGAATAATTGATTTCGTAGATTCCATCCTGTTCTAACTGTAAGCTGTTCGTCTCCGTATCTATCACATTGATATTTGGCATAGAAGTAGGAAGTGGTATTTGAACCCAAGTACCTAAGCCCTGAGACGTGATGGTTGTCGTCATATTGTTATATTTTCCTCCATAAGCCTGTAAAGTAGCAATCGTCTCCCCTGGATCCCCTTTTGGGCCCTGTTCTCCTCGTTCGCCCGGATCTCCTTTGGGTCCCTGTAACCCTATTTCTCCTTGTGGTCCTGGGTCTCCCTTGTCCCCCTTTGGACCTTGTATCCCGGGATCCCCTTTGGGAATTACCAAATTTAATTTATATTCTTTCATGTTCTTCACTCCTCTTTATAATATATGCGGACACCTCTTACTCATCTTATGACAAAAGATCGTATAAAAAGGAGGGTTTGAATTTTTGTATATGATTTTTCTTGTTAGTATATAGTTAATAGCCTTTTTCTTTTTCCATCGCTAATGGTTTAACTTCTAATCCTTGACACATCGCTAGTTTAGTAATGGTATCGATTTGTTCTTGACTAGCATCAGTAGTATAAAAACAATATAGTGGTTTAACTTTTTTAACTCGATTATCAATTATGATTTCAGCAAAACTATTATTATTGATTGTTTTCTTTTCAATATATTCTGGAGGAAATAGTCTAGAATGATAAGGATATTCATACCATATATTAGTTTCATCTAATTGCCAAGAGTCTGGAAATCCTCTTTTAACAAACTCTGTTTGATTTATTTCCCAGCTACCAACATCTGTTTCACATACCACAAAAACACTACTGATATCCATAGGATAGGCATAGCCAATATTAGTATTGTAATAATTAGTAATAAAATTAGCATTATCGGAATAAAAACTAGTACATATTTTATTCATTTTATCTGATTCAATAGGCGCTTGAGTTAATTGATGAATTAAAACGCCATTATGTTCTTGGGCGTATCTTTTCCATATTTCATTCGAAATATCCATTAACTTATTTTCATTTTCTAACACTTTTATATAAGCACTTCTAAGAGAATCATACTCACTTTTACTAATAGGTAATTTATAATCAAATTTTCTTAAATTAATATAAGTTTCTTCTGTATTTTCTAAACCTAAGGTACTTAACATTTCACTTAATAAAGCGCTAACATTTGAAAGCGTACTACTAACCAAATCCTTATCCTCAATATCACTTCTACCATTTAACATCGTAACAGCATCATATATAGCTTTTGTACGAGATATTAAATATTTATGAGAACCATAATAATTTTCCATTTTTGCTTTTTTAAGTTTATCAATTTGCTCATTACATATAGGAGTCAAATACGTAACAGCTTCATCTACACTCATTTTTAAACCCAAACTATAATACATTAATAAATCCTTTTCATTTGGTAATTCTTTTAATTTAGGATATACAGAAAAACTACCCGATTCATTTTTAAACACTCTTCTAAAAGCGCAGTCATAATATAATAAACGTTCTAAATCTTCTATATGCTCTTCATTAAAGTCATATTGGCGTATTTCAAAAAGTTGAAAAAAACTATCTTTAGCAGAAGCACTAAGAGTTTTATTTAACCCTTCTTTAAGCAGCAACTTTAATATTTTAGTATATGTATCATGTAAGGGAGAATATTCACTATCAATTTTAGTAATATAATCGTAATAATCTTTATTCGTATACTCCATATTTTCATCTCATTTCATTATTACTAATTTAATATCATTATATCATATTCCTTAAATATTAACTGTTTTTCATGAACTATTTATTCCTTTAGTTTAAATAACGATATAAATTTATCTTTTTACCAATGACAAATCGAATTAACTATAGTATAATTTAGTAGTAAAATAGGTGAGAGTATGATAAAGAAAATTACGAATTTTATAAAAAATGAAACTGTTTTATGTGTTGCTATTATACTAACAATCATAACTTGCTTTTTTGTACCCATTGATAAGGAATATTTAGGTTATTTTGATTACAATACATTGATTTGTTTGTTCTGCATGTTAGTTGTAGTAGCAGGATTAAAAAACACCAATATCTTTGAAACGATATCTAGAAAGATGATTCGTTTGTTTCATACTAGAAGAGCGGTCATAATGATCTTAGTATTTGGTACATTTTTCTTAGATATGATTGTAGCAAACGATATGTCATTAATTACGTTTTTGCCACTTTCTTATATCGTGTTACATAGTACGAAAAACGATAAGTATTTGGCCTTTACTTTTATATTGCAAACGATAGCAGCTAATATGGGTGGAATGATCACTCCTTATGGTAATCCTCAAAACTTATACTTATATTCTTATTTTAATATCGAAACGGTTAAATTTTTTAGTATTCTTATTAAACAATCTATTATTGTTGCTATATTGTTGTTTATCTGCGTTTTATTTGTCAAAAATGAGCCTTTGGAAATAGCAGATAAACAGATTAAACCTGTAAAAAAGGACGATCTATATGGTTATGCTTTCTTATTTATGTTAGTCATATTAACGATATTTAGAATTATTCCTTATTCAATTACTTTTATTATTGTTGTTCTTAGTATTCTGATGTTTGATAAAGAGCGATTTAAACAAGTTGATTATGCTTTAATACTGACCTTTTGTGTATTCTTTATTTTTTCTGGAAATATGGCCAGAATACCGATCTTGAAGAACTTTATTTCAACTATTGTAATCAATCACACCTTATTGGCCGGAATATTATCTTGCCAATTTATAAGTAATGTACCAACCGCGATCTTTTTGTCTAAGTTTACTAATAATTACGAACAACTATTGATTGCTGTTAATATCGGATCGTTAGGTTTGATTATATCTTCATTAGCCAGTTTAATTACTTTAAAAGAGTTCTTAAAACATCAACCAAAAAAATTCTGGCATTATTTGCTTTTATTTACGCTCATCAATACTTTGTTCTTAACTGTATTATTAATTTCGACAATCTTTTGATATCGTATAAAACAATTATTATAAGTCATTTATATAACAAGAAAAGAAGATATTCGTGAATCTTCTTTTTTATTATCAGTCAATCATCTATTGTAGCACAATCATATTTTCTAGTTCGTATTATCGATCTCTAAGATATTAGAATAACCACTATAGAATGTTCCGGCACTATTTGTTGCATAAATTCTAACTTTAAAATATAAGTGTTCCCCTTTTTGAGCAGTAACGTTCGCAGTAGTCGGATTCCACTCTTCCGCTTTTACTGTCTTAAGCAAAGTATAATTTCCATTTTCGGATGTAGCATAGTAGATTTCTATTCCTGTGATTCCAGTTAATGAATCTATTTTGATTTCCATTCCACTACTTCCGTCATCGCTTCCACCGTGACCTCCTCTTGTAATCGTTGGTGCCTTTATAGTATTATCTAACTCTAAAATATTAGAATAGCCACTGTAGAACGTTCCAGCACTATTTGTTACGTAGGTTCTCACTTTAAAATATAGATGTTCCCCTTTTTGAGCATCAACGTTCGCAGTAGTCTGATTCCATTTTTCTGTTTTAACTGTCTTAAGTAAAGTATAATTTCCATTTTCTGATGTAGCATAGTAAATTTCTACTCCAGTGATTTCATTTAATGAATCTATGCTTATTTCCATTCCACTACTTCCATCATAACTTCCACCTTGTCCGCCTTTTGTAATCGTTGGGGTCTTTAAAGTGTTATCTATTTCTAAAATATTAGAATAGCCACTATAGAATGTTCCGGCACTATTTGTTACATAGGTTCTCACTTTGAAATATAGGTGTTCTCCTTTTTGAGCAGTAACGTTGGCTGTTTCACTATTCCAATTATCTTTTGTTACTGTTTTTAATAAAGTATAGGATCCACTTTCTGTTGTTGATTTATAGACTTCTATTCCTGTGATTCCAGTTAATGAATCTATTTTTATTTCCATTCCACTACTTCCGTCAACACTTCCACCGTGGCCTCCCATGGTGATCGTTGGCACTGATAATTTTACTTCACTATCTTGAGGTTTAGATGGTTGCTTATTGTTAGAAGTATTATTATTGTTGTTATTTGGTTTAGAAGCAGTATTACTTTCTGGTACTTTTTCCCATGTGGCTTTCAGTTCTAAATTGCTTTCAACTGTAGCATCAAAATTATAGCTTTCGTTCTTTAAAACCCAACCTTTAAAAATATATCCATCTTTTGTTGGATCCGTTGGTTTAGTTACTTTATTCCCTTTTTCGATAATTTGATTTGAGATTGTAGTGCCGCCATCACTATCAAACTTGATCGTAAACGTTACCACATCTTTCTTTTGCTTCGACCACTTGGCTTCTAGTACCAAATCTTGGGTCACTTCACTAGTAAAATCATATGTTTTATCTAGATACGTCCACTCAACAAACAGGTATCCATCTTTGGTTGGATCCAGTGGTTTATGAGCTCGCTCCCCTTTTTTTACCAACTGTGATTGAACAGTTGATCCACCCTTGGTGTCAAACGTAATTTGATATTCTTTAGAATTATTATAAAGTATCACTCCAACAATCACTCCTATTAAGATCACTAGAGCACCTATAATAATCAGTAATTTTTTCTTCATTCTTTTCACTCCTTTTTATTAAATAATTTTTGAGAATTTTATTCTACCCACAAGCCACAAATGGTTAAAAATAAAATACCTCTATAGGCATTATAACATAAAACTACATTTTTTGACACTATTTATATAATTTTTATCTACTATATGTATATACATACAATCTACAATAAATGTCAAAATATATATAGGTGATGTTTTCATATGAAATTTAGCCCTGTTGATGATCGCTATATCTATGAATTAGTAAGCAAAAATATTAAATACTATCGTTTGCATAACAACAGTCAATATAGTAAATACGGCAAACTGACGCAAGAAAAACTTGCTGAACTGTGTGACGTAAGCCATAGTTTGATCAGCAATATTGAATCAGCCAAAGTACAACAATCTTTTAGTCTTGCTATTCTTTATCGAATTGCACAGGTATTAGAAATCGACATAAGCAAACTTTTTGAAAAACGTGATGAAAACGGAAATTTGTTACAATAGATAAAAGCATACATTCTCTTTTTATATAGAAAATGTATGCTTATTTATTTTATGTTGATCAACACTTTAAAAATTTATATTACTTTTGATATTTTCTTTTCCAGAATATTCCTACTATAAACACTATAACACTCGGTAAAACAAATTCTACTACTCTTTCCAAAACAAAAGCATAAAATGGGGCTGAATTATTAAAAGCATCATAATTAAAATAGTCTATTCCTACTCTAATCAAAAATACAATTATTAAAAATAATGATACTGCATATAAAAATTTATAAATGTTTTCTTTTTTCATCCATTTTACCTCCTATCTTTTTTTAGTCTATTTTTACTATATTTGCTTGATTTCCATGCTCTTTAATAATGTTGATTAAGTCTGGAACTTTTAACCAAAGGGTTGCTGTATTATCATTCGGATGAATACCAATAATACCTTCGTCATTTAAAAATTCTTTATCCAAATAGAAGATTACTTTTAAATCTTTATCATTTAATAAGCCTAATGGTGTTACAGATCCTGGTTTTAGATTTAGAATATCCATTAAGTCGTTTTCACTTGCAAAACTTAAGCGACGAAGATGAAAATTATCACTAAAAGATTTTAAATCTAATTTTTTGTTTCCTTTAAGTGTTATTAAATAATAATTTCTTTTTTTATCGTCTCTGACAAAGAGATTTTTCCCATCGGCTTCTTTATATGGTAAATCGATCTCACTTAGTTCTTGCATATTATAAACTGCTTTATGTTCTGTAATTTCATACCATATATTTTTACTTTTTATAAAATCATATATCTCTTGCTTATTCATAACCATAATCCTTTCAAGTCACTTTCAAATACAAATTACTGTTTTTCTTACTAAACATTATACCATGAAAAAGCAAATCTCATATAGAGTTTGCTTATATAAATTGTAAGTTTTTTAATATATATCCATTTTTAGAGAATTATAAGTGTAAGTTTTCTATTATGTTCTTCATTTCTTGTTCTGTTGAATTTTTTCCAATCATTTCATATAAAACATTATCATAACAGAATATTGCAGTTATTCTTTCATCACTCCAATCATTAGAATACATAATAACTTTAACACCCAAATTATCAGAAATATAGGTATTATCTAATTCTTTTCCACCTGTTGCGTCTAAACCTTCTTGAAAAGCAGAAACGAAACCACTATCAGCATTCTCATTTAACATAGAAATTGATACTGATATAAATTTTTCTTCACTTTCATAAATAAATTTTGGATACCAAATATCAATTCTTCCTATTGTTCCATTACTATTTAATTCTGTGTTATAATACATTTTTTTACTTGTTGCATTATCATAGCCAAGAATTTTAAAACCTAGCATATCCTCAATTTCGCTTTCAGTCATTTCAGATCTATTATCATTTTTTACTTTTTTAGCAGTAGTCGGTATTTTTTTGAAACTACCATTATCAATTATTGTTTCTTTTTCACCATTTTTAAATTCTATATTAGATGACCACATATTTTGAAAAAATTCTTTTATTTCTTTTGCATATACTACTGTTAAAGATACAGTAAATACCATAATTGTACTTAAACCTATATATGCTAATTTGTTGAATCTTTTTTTCTTTGATTCCTTATTAATTGTCATATCAAAAATTTTCCTTTCTAATTCATTAGAAACACAGATGTTTGCAAATTCATCTTTAAATTTCTTATTCATTTTATATGCCTCCTTTAAGCACATCTTTAAGTAGAGATCTACCACGAGATAATCTTGTTTTTATTGTTGCCTCTTTAACATTTAATATTTCTGCAATTTCCTTTATTTTATAATCTTCATAATAGAATAAAAATAGAACAATACGATACTTTTTTGGCAGTTGAAACAACGAATCTATAAGGTTTGAATCTTTTTGCTTATCTATCACAACATTTTCTTCTTTATTAATTATAGGAAATATTTTTCTTTTCCACGCAGATAAAAATAAAGTTTTACATTCATTTATAGTTACTCTTGTTAACCATTTTTTAATACATATATCATCTTCAAATTTATCAAAATTTTTATATAATTTGATAAATACAGATTGTACTATATCATCAGTTTCAAAATAGTTTTTAGTGTAACTAAACGCTAAACGATAAACATCATTTTTAAAGAGATTAAATATTCTTGTGTATTCATCATTCATAATAAATCTCCTTTCTTTGAAAAGCCTTTTCACTATAATAACTAAATCAAAAATGAAAAAGTTTCATTTTTTTAAAATTTTTAACTTTTTTATATCCATTTACCACATTATTACCAAAAATTATAGCATAAAAAAGCAAATCTCATATAGAGTTTGCTCATATAAACTGTAATTTTCTTTACTCTTTACAATAATTTATTAAATCCATATCCGTCTTTTTACTATTCTTCTCTACTACCCAATATTCATGATCAGTATCAAAATTACACCTATAAACATCATAAAATAATGTATCATAATAAATCACATTACCAATGTATTTGGTAATAATTCTAAACATTGGGGCTTCATGATTAAATTTGACATTTAAGTAATCAGTAAATAATAATATTCCCATTGAGAAGGTAAAAATTGCAATCATAAGAAATAATCGTTTATACCATTTCATTATATTTAGGATTCTTGCAATACCGATCATAAATATTATTATACCAAACACTGAATAAACAGATCCCCAACTACTTTCACTAGGAAAAATCATGATTGCTGATATAGAAACAAATAATCCAAATATGATTAAAATTAAGGAAATAACTTGATTATACTTAGTTATTTTTTTAGTAGAATAATCAATCGTATTTACAATATTTTCTTCAAATTTTTCTTGATATTCTTTTTCTTTAACTTTTTCCCCACTCATCAAGTCATTTAATGTAATATCTAATTCGTCGCATAAGGGTTTAAATAGTGATAAGTCTGGCATATTTCTACCATTTTCCCAATTTCCAATAGTACGATCTGATACTCCTAATCTTTCCGCTAATTCTTGTTGAGTAATCTTTTGTTCCTTTCTACAAGTTGCAATAAATTTTCCAATTTTTTCTTGATTCATAGTTTTTGCTCCTTTCATACCAACATTTTATAGTGGAAACGTTGATTTTAACAGGAAACATATCAAGGGTAGATAATTATTCGTACAAATTACTGTTTTATTCCCAAATATTATACCATGAAAAAGAGCAAATCTCATATAGAGTTTGCTCATCAGATTGTAGACAAACCCCTAGATTTTTTCTAGAGGTTTTCTTGTGCAATATTTAAAAAATGATATTTAATTGTTTTTATAATATTTTTAGTAATTTTTTCCAATAAAGAAGGAAATTGTAGTAACAG
>CANPXY010000019.1 GCA_947587115.1 uncultured Bacilli bacterium | reverse complement strand
GACGCAAAAAGAGCATGAGACCGGCCAAGTACAAGAAGTATTAGAAAAGGAAATTCACGAAGCTTTTGAGACGCTTCCGAAAGAAGAAATCAAAAATGTAATTATTGCTTACGAACCGATCTTTTCGATTGGAACAGGACAAGTGATGAGTAATCAACAAATCGAACAAGTAGTAACATCTGTGAAAGCGTTACTGAAAGATACGTATCAAGTTGATCTTCCAGTACTTTATGGCGGAAGTATCAATGATAATAATTTTGAAAGATTAAAAGAAATATCCAATCTTGATGGCTTCTTAATCGGGGG
Organism: uncultured Bacilli bacterium; assembly: GCA_947587115.1. Taxonomy (GTDB): domain Bacteria; phylum Bacillota_I; class Bacilli_A; order RF39; family UBA660; genus CANPXY01. The sequence continues at coordinate 16,864 of CANPXY010000019.1, read as the reverse complement.
ATTTAGTCTTCAAATTGAAGCGTTACAAAAACTATTACCATAATAGTTTTTTTTCTTTACACTATTCGACAAAAGTAGTGCTTTTTCTCTCTATCAATTTTAAATAAAGTATTATATAATTATACTTGCGTGGTAGTATAGGGAAGGAGAGAATATGAAAAATATACGAGTACTTATGATAGACGACAATGTCGAACTAGTAAGCATGATTAAGGAGTATTTTTGTGATCACGCTAATATTGAAGTAACACTGGAAGCTTATGATGGAGAGGAAGGATTACATCTCATTAAAGATTATCAAAGTGAATATGATGTCATTCTTTTAGATCTCATCATGCCGAAAAAAGATGGAGTAACGGTCTTAGAAGAATTACAAGGGAAAGAAATCGATAAGAAGATCATCGTCTTGACTTCTTACAATGCCCAAGATATGATTCGTAAGGTATCAGAACTTGGAATTGACTATTTCATATTGAAGCCATTTGAATTATCTGACCTAGAGAAGCGAATATTGGAATGTGCGGAAGATCCTAAATATACCAATAAGGCCATCGATCTATATCACAACAACTTGCAAATTTCCATCACAAAGATCTTGCATGAGTTGGGTGTTCCATCACATATCAAGGGTTACCAATATATAAGAGAAGGAATTACGGTTTTATATGAACGGCCGGATGTCATTGGTGGTATTACCAAAGAGTTGTATCCAGATATTGCCAGTAAGTTTGATACGACAGTATCGCGAGTAGAACGCGCTATTCGTCATGCGATCGAAGTCAGTTGGAATCGTGGGAATTGGCAGTTGATGGAAGATATCTTTGGTCACAGTGTCGATATCGACAAAGCAAAACCAACCAATTCTGAGTTCATCGTAACCGTCGCTGATAAACTTCGTTTAGAGTTTCATCAAGCAGCTAAATCATAGTAGTAGTAAACGAAGCCAAGAAGTAGTAGTGGCTTTTTTATTTTGGTAAAATATTTTTTTCTATTTCCTTTAAACTTTTAGTAGGAGTAGGTAGATCTTCAGGCATTGTTCCACCTAATTCTTGGATTGTTTTTCTGATTTTACGCCCAACTTCATAATGAGTCTTGTTCGCTTCACTTTCTGTTTGAATATCGTCCTTCTTTAACTTTTGTTCTGTTTGCGAGATTCTAAAAAGATTGGCAATTAATTCATCGCTTCCCATATTATCCAATATATCTTCTCTATATCGTAATCTTTTTCTTTTAGCAATGTCATCTGCTGTTTCCCCATTATATAATCCCTTATAACCAAAATTATGAAATCGATCAAAGTTCTTAACACCGGCATTCTTGGCCGTCTGATTTAATGAATAATTGCCTTTTTTAGTCAAATTCCTTTGATAAAGTCTCTTTTCATCTTCGGAAAGTTCGCTGTATTCTTTCTCGCTAAGTTCCTGCTTCCTAGTTTGAACAGCGAAATATGTTTGTCCTAACGCAACATTTTCTTTTTTGGGATCGGCGTTTTGAACGATTAAGTAACAAGCATATCTTGATAACTTATAATCGATTACTTTTCTTTTGGCACCTTTAGCCAATTCTATCATTTTTCCCACTTGGGAAAAATGATCATCAATAAGATTATTACTCTTTTCACAAGCAATTTTAGCACTATCTATAACGTTTTGAAATTTATCCCATCTCTTATATTGAAGGGCTTCCATCAGTTCTCTTGCTTCCCAATAATCATTTCCAAATAAATCCGTATGTTTAATTTCCTCAAATGTTTTTGTCATATTTACAATTTCGTTCATATATTATTTTCCTCCTTTTCGATAATTGGTAAATATTTCCATTTTTTTATTCCCTCTTTTTATCCTCTCTAATTTTAATATACGCAAAAAGATTAAAAGTTCTGCATAATCTAAAAATCTAACAAAATACGACAATTTTGTTTACTTACTATAAATAATATGATATATTCATATTAGGATAAAGAGTCTTAAGGAGTAAGGGAATATGAAGCTAAGTAGCCAAAAGTTAACTAGGGGGGGGGTATCTAAGTACCCACCAATAATCAATAAAATAGCTCTCTTTGTAGCACTAACAGTAGTGGTTTTTAGTGCTACTTTTTTGTGCTCTAAAACAATTACCAAAACATTCCTTTCATCTAAAACTTATGAGGTCCCAGCCAACAGTGCCTTTACCGATCAGAACTTCTATAATTGTGTAGTGGATGCTTATAATGGCAATCTTCCCCATACTACCAACCTTACAGACGACCAATTAGCAACAATCACACATTTGAACTGCTATGCTTATCCAGGGAAAGAGAAGATAAACAATGTGGAAGGACTGGAAAAGTTGACCTCATTAAAAAGTCTTATTTTATGGTCTAACAACATAACAGAGATTGATGTATCAAAGAACACTCAATTAGTAGAGTTAGATTTAATGGATAATCACCTCCAAACCCTTAATATTGACAACAACTTATTGTTGGAAAAACTGAACGTGCGAAATAGTCAATTAACTCAATTAGATATTAGTAAGCATTCTGCTTTGAAGACCTTAAATGTGGCAAACAATCAATTAACCAGTGTCGATCTTAGCGGGAAACCTTCATTGGAAAATGTAAATATTTCAGGGAATAAGATACAATCTGTTGATATTAGTGATAGTGCTTTATTGGAAGAATTGTGGATTGAAAATAATAAGTTGACAGAATTAGATGTTAGCCAAAATTCTGCACTGAAAAAATTATCTGCACACGATAACTCACTTACTAGTATCGATCTTCAAGGAAATCCTTTATTGACTGATTTATCTTTGGCAAATAACAAACTAGATCGTATTGATGTTAGCAATAATGTTTTATTGGAAGATTTGTGGGTAAATGATAATCAATTGTCAGAGTTAAATGTGAATTATAATGATCAATTAAAAGTGTTGCATGTTGAAAAGAATAATTTGAAAAATTTGAATATAGACAATAATGTTAATCTAGAATGGTTATTTGCTAATGATAATCAACTATCAAATATTGATACAAGTCATAATTTAAAATTGAATACACTAACTCTTTCCAACAATCAACTAGAAAGTGTGGATATAAGTAACAATCCATTGACGTCCCTTGAAATTTACAATAATAATTTAAATAGTCTTGATATTAGTGCTAATCCTTTATTGATACGCCTATACGTGAACCATAATCCTTTAACTACACTTAGTATTGGAGATCATTCGTCGTTAAAAAACCTAAATGTTTCTGATACACAAGTTCATCAAATTGATATGAATCAACTTGCTCAATTATCAATTCTAAACGCACGAAATGCACAATTAGAAACAATCGATTTAACACAAAATACAGAATTAACAAAAATAAATGTCAGTGATAATCAGTTAAAAACAATTTCTTTAAACAACAATCCATTACTTGAAGACCTGGATGTGAGAAATAATCAATTGACAGTACTGGATACTACAAATAATCCACTATTAAAATATTTATATACAACCAACAACAAATTAGAGTCATTGGATTTAAGTAAAAATAATGAATTAAAGACTTTCATCATTACAGATAATCCCTATAAGCAAGAACGATATGTATATAAAGGACAAACTACAAAGGTGTCAAGCGAAGTTAAATTACCAAGCCACTTAGTAGAACCAGTAAATTGGCATAGTAATAATGATGATATAGTAACTGTTATCAATGATGATACAGTGAAAGGCATAAATGCAGGAATAACTGAAGTACTAGGTACTATAGTAAGTTATTATGCGACAACAACAAGCACAGTCCATGTAATAGAAATGACCTCAGGACAGTATAAAATTGGTGAAGATTATATTTATATAGGTAATGATAATGTAATTAGTACAATTAGTAATAATATTGCTATTCAAGAAGGAGCAACACTTGATATTGACTTAAACACTAATAAATTAAAAGTAAAACATGAAGAAGAAGTATTAAAAGAGTTTAGTATTATTGGAATTGATTTTGGTGATTTAAAATCTACAAATAAAATAATTACCATGGAAGACGAAATGACTTATGAAGATTTTACTAGTAATATCACTACTAATGGTGTAACTTATAAAATTTATAATGATCAAGAAGAAATAGATAATGGAACGATCTCAAAAGGAATGGTTTTAAAAGTATATAAAGGCGAAGAAGAAATTGATTCTTTTGAGATTACGAATGAATATCTAGATTGGGGAAATCTCATTAGAGATGAAGACCATAAAGTCATTAAGAAAGTAAAAGCAGGAACAACAGTAAGAGATATTGTGAACGAAATCTCAACGAGTGGAACAATCATCAAGAAAGATAAGAATGGAAGTACTTTACAAGATGAAGATGTGATCAAAACAGGAGACATCATTAGAGTAGAACTAAGTAGTGAAAACTACGAATACAAAATCTCTGTAGTAGGAGATGTCACCGGAGATGGCCAAGTCAATATTGCTGACGTAGGGAAGTTATACAAACATGTAAGAGGAACTGGTCTTATGGAAGAATGGTGCGAGAAGATCGCAGGTGACGTTGTAGAAGACAACAATATCATCATCAGTGATGTTGGAAAATTATATAAATATGTTCGTAATACGATTGAGGAATTATAGGAGGTAAACATGAGAAAATATATAAAATATTTATTATTCTTGCTGCTATTAGTAAGTCCGTTATCTGTTCATGCTATGACGGGAAATGCGACTCTTTCCTGTGATAAAGCAAGATTAAATGCAGGAGAGAGTACAACTTGTACATTATCTGGAACTGTAAGTAATGGTAAAATTTCTAACTTGAGTGGGCAAGTGAGTTTGAGTAGTAATCTAGAGTTCGTAAGTTTCACAACCGACAGCGTTTGGCAGGGAACAGGTGATGGTGGAAAGATTCTATTATATACAGATAGAGATAAAGAAGGAAGTTTTGGTATTGGACGTTTTGTTGTTCGTGCCAAAGCGGGCGTTTCAGGTAGTAATGAATCAATCTCGGTGACGGATATTAAGTTTTATGATGCCGAATATGCTGAAGTGGGTGTTGCTACAGTAAGTCACAGTATTCGTATACCTTCTCTTAATAACAACTTATCTAGTCTAACAGTAGAAGGTGCCTCTTTATCCTTTTCTCCTGATGTTCTTGAATATCAAGTGACTTTAAATCAAAGTAATACAACGATTGCTGCTGCTACCCAAGATGGTTCTGCCACTCTCAGTGGAGATATTGGCTATCGTGATTTAAATTATGGCGTGAATACTTTTAGAGTCGTAGTGACAAGTGAATCTGGTGCTTCTAAAACGTATGTCCTTAACATTACAAGACCTGATAATAGAAGTACAGATAATCGTTTGAAAAGTTTATCTCTAAGTAAAGGAAGTATCAATTTTCAACCGAATGTAACCTCTTATAATGTCACGGTGGATACTTCTGTTAGTCAAATTCAACTTAATGCTACATTAAATGATAATAAATCTCATTTTGCAGATGGTCTAGGTCCTCGTACAGTTAATTTGAACTATGGAAATAATATAGTTCAAATCAAAGTCATCGCAGAAAATGGAGCAGAAAGAGTTTATACGATTACCATCTATCGAAAAGAAGAAGTTAAACCAGCAACAAATAATCCTGAAGAGAAAAGTAATGATAATTATTTAAAACAGTTATATCTAAATAATGGTGTGATTGATTTTAAACCAGAGATCTTAACCTATTCTGTAACCCTTCCTTTTTCGATTAAAGAAGTAGAAATTCATGGTGAAGCAAATCAAGCTAAAGCTCAAATAGAAGGCCTTGGTAAAAAGACTTTAAATGTTGGTGAAAACAAATTTGAAGTGAAAGTAACGGCTGAAAATGGAGAAACTAGAGTTTATACCATCACCATTACTCGTCGTGAAGACAGTGGCGAAAAACTAGATAGTAACAATAAATTAAAGAGTCTAAAGATCAAAGATCGTGACCTTGATTTCAATAAAAATCAAAACTATTATGAAGTTATGTTAGGTTCACTAAATCAGTTGGATATAAAGGCTTTAGCTGAATCTGAAAAAGCCACAGTTACTATTATTGGAAATGAAAACTTAAAAGTAGGCGATGAAATTAAAGTAATTGTTACCAGTGAAGAGGGGATCAATAATATTTATCATATTACTTTAATAGAAAATAACAATCTATGGTTACCGATTGGAATAGGGATCTTTGCTTTAGGACTCATTGCGATCATAGGGACGATCATTTATCGAAATAGAAAAAATAAGCATAATATATAATAAATAGAAAGGGTAGAGAGCGCTACTCTTTTTTGTAGTAAGTTTTGTCGGATATTGTAAGTATCTGTTATTTGACAAAATGATGAGGAAGGTGTACACTTAATTTATAAAATATGTGAGGAGGTATCAATTTATGGAACGAAAAATAACTAGTTTCTTGCACAAATGGAAACGGGACATCATTCGTAAGCCCCTTTTGATCTATGGACCAAAGCAAGTTGGCAAGACGTATACAGTATTAGAGTTTGGTAAAGATGCCTACAAGAATGTGGTCTATTTTAATACGGATAACAATTTAGAATTAAAAGATCTTTTTCAAAAAGAAAAACAATTAGATCGTTTGGCGATGAAATTATCGATCTTGGCGGGAGAAAATATTGCGAAAAACGATACGTTGATGATCTTCGATAATGTCAATGATGTAGAAATCGTCAAGACGATCAAGTTGTTTGGCAGCGAACGAAATGATTATCACATCATTCTAATTACTTCAAGGAGAGAAAATCTTACCAAGTTCAAAGGGGAAGAACTCCAGTACAAAGGAATGTATGGACTCGATTTCGAAGAGTATCTTTGGGCAGCTGATCAAAAACAATTGGTAGAGTTTATCGAAAGTTCCTTTAAGAAAGGCAAGACGATGCCTTTTCATACAGTGGCATTAGATTTGTTCCACAACTATCTTGAGACAGGGGGCTTTCCTGAAGTTGTCGCCAGCGCTTTACGAGGAGCAGATGGATTTCATTTAGAAATGATCAAGAACAAAATCTTAGACACCTATCAAAAAGAGATCAGCCGTAACAGCAATCTAATTGATATTCCAAGAGCAATCGAGGTTCTTGAAAGCGTCCCTTATCAGTTAAAGAAAGAGAATAAAAAGTTCCAATATGGACTGATGGGCTTCGGCAAACGGGCCAAAGAATATGAAGGTTCGATTGACTTTCTTCACAATAACCAATTGCTCTATCGAAGTTATAAAATTACATCTGTGAAGTCTCCTTTGAGTAGTTGTAAAGAAACCGACAGTTTTAAACTCTATATGAATGATGATGGAATGTTGTTCTTCATGCTTCATTTAAATACGAGACAGATGTTGATGGACGATAAGATCCGCATGACGCTTTATGAAAATCATATTGCGAAAACTTTAGTCGAAGCAGGATACCCAATTTACTATTATCAATCCGAAGGGAAAGCTGAAGTGAGTTTCGTAATCCAAAATCGTATGGGGCAAGTGATTCCGATTGAATTAGTCAATAAGAATTTATCAAAATCCAAATCGTTATCTCTTTTCATGAAACGATTTACGGTCCAAGAGGCGATGCGCATTACCGAAGATAACTTCTCAGTTAAAAAAGGAGTTCGCTATATTCCCATCTATGCCATGTTCTGTATGAAAGAAAGTTGAGGAAAAGATGAAACCAGTAATTTTAACCATTTTAGATGGCTATGGCTATCGTAAAGAAAAAGAAGGCAACGCTGTTGCTCTTGCCAATACACCCGTGTTTGATGCCTTGTGGCAGAAGTATCCTCATACCTTTTTGCAAGCGTCTTCCAATGAAGTAGGGCTACCTAAAGGGCAGATGGGCAATAGCGAAGTAGGGCATGCGAATCTAGGAGCTGGCAGAATTGCCTATCAACCACTAGAGAGAATCAATCAAAGTATCGAAGACCAAAGTTTCTTTCAAAATGAAGAGATCAAAAACGTCCTTCGGCATGTCAAAGAGAACCATTCAAAACTCCATATCATGGGCTTGATCAGTGATGGTGGAGTTCATTCACACATCGATCACTTGATGGCTTTGATCGATTTATGTTACCAAGAACAAATACCCGAACTCTATCTGCACCTCTTTACGGATGGTAGAGATACCGATCCCAAAAGTGCTTACTCATATATTTCCCAAGTCGAAGAAAAATTAAAAAAATTAGAGCATGGACGTATTGCGACAGTTGGGGGAAGATATTATGCAATGGATCGTGACAACAATTATGATCGCCTCAAGAAAAGTTATGATACTATTGTCTATGGTCAAAATTTCGTGCAAGAAAGCGTAGAAGAATACATCAATCAAAGTTATCAGAAGGGGGTCACGGACGAATTTTTACTTCCTGCCACCTTTGATCCTGATGGAATACTTGCTGATAATGATGGTTTAATCGTTTTTAACTTTCGTAAAGATCGTTTACGAGAGATGTTGACGGCGATTACCAATCCGCTCTTTCATGAGATGGAGGTAAAACAATTTACCAATCTGAAAGTTGTGACCATGTTTCCTGTCACCGAAAGTGTCAAAGCATCTTCGGCATTTATGGATTTTGATTATAAAAATACTTTAGGAGAGTATATTTCTAACCATCATGGGCGGCAATTACGGATTGCCGAGACGGAAAAATATGCCCATGTGACGTTCTTCTTCGATGGGGGCAAAGAAATTGACTATCCGAACGAAAAGAAAATCTTAATTCCATCTCCAAAAGTAGCGACCTACGATTTAAAACCAGAGATGAGTGCTTACGAAATCACGGACGCCTTACTTCAAGAAATGGACCAGTTTGATTTGATCATTTTAAATTATGCCAATGGCGATATGGTGGGACATACTGGCATTTTACCAGCAGCCATCAAGGCCGTGGAAACGTTAGATCATTGTTTAGAAAAGGTTTATCAGAAAGCCCAAGAGATCGGTATGACGATGGTAGTTACTGCTGATCACGGAAATTGTGAAGAGATGATCAATGAACAAGGGAATCGCGTAACTTCTCACACCACCAACTTGGTACCGTTCTTTATTACTAGAGATGATATCAAATTGACGCAGGAAGTAGGGAAACTTGCTGATGTAGCACCTACCATACTCAAATTGATGGACTTAGAAATACCAAAGGAAATGACAGGAACGTCTTTAATAGAAGAAACGAAATAATTTTATAACACCTTTTGAACATAAAATCCTTGATCGATAGTAGAAAAGATCGTAGGATAAAGATTGTTGATCGTCCAGAAACTGGCGCCACTTAACTGATACTCGTCAACTAAGGCGAGTTTTTCTTTGAGACTTTTTTCATTTTCAAACCAGACGACATGTGCATTTCCTTGTTCATCCGTGTAATAAAAATAAGGAGATCTTGCAACTTCATCAAATTGGATGGTCGACTTTTTAGCTGTGGCGAGATCGATCGCCTCTTGATGAGATATACTTTTAGCTCGTCGCCCTTCTTGGTAAGGAAGCGTCCAATCATAACCATAGTTGGGGATTCCTAATAAGATTTTTTGACGTGGAATAACCGTTACAGCATAATCTAGAACTCTCTTCACTTGATCAAGAGGCGCAACTGCCTGTGGTGGACCATATGTATAACCCCATTCATAGGTCATCAAGATCACATGATCTACCGTTTGGCCATGAAAATCATAGTCGTGTGCTTCGTAGAGGATACCCACTTGATTACCTCGAACTTTGGGAGCAAGTGCTGTAGTGACGATCAGATCATTTTCGTGAAATAAAGTAACCATCCGTGCTAAAAAGTTGTTGTAAAGATCTTTATCTTCTGGGTAAATATACTCAAAATCTATATCGACACCATAGTAACCTTGATCTTTAGCGATCTTTAAAATATTGTCTAGTAACTTTTTCTGTATGACTTCATCTTGCAAAACCATTCGAGCAAGCGTACTACTGAATTTTCCTGTTGCATCAATATTGGTAATCACCATCATCGGTGCTACTAGATATCCTTTGGCGATCTGGATCAGTTCTTCGTCCTGAATCATGACGAGATCTCCCTCTGGTGTAACACGATAACTAAAGATCGACATATAGGTAAGATATGGTAGAGTAGACCTAAAAACAGCACGGTCGATATTCGGATATAGATACCCGTTTACTTCTATTATTTTTTTTGTATTCATAAATCTTTCATCCTCTATTTTTAATATATGAAAGAAAAGTATTTTTCAGTAAAGACTCTTGCGAATATAGAATGTATGTTCTATAATATAGATAGAAGGTGATAAGATGGAAAAAGAACGTTTGATCTTTCATGTCGATGTCAACAATGCCTTTTTATCTTGGACGGCAGTCGAGTTGTTACGCAAAGGAAAACGCCTCGATATTCGGAAGATTCCATCGATTATTGGTGGCGATGAGGCAGCCCGCCGGGGCATCGTCTTAGCCAAATCACCGGTTGCCAAAAAGTTTGGAATCAAGACTGCGGAGACGATCTATGCAGCTCGTAAAAAATGCAAAAATCTTCAAGTCTTTCCACCAGACCACGATCTATATAAAAAAAGATCGGATGAACTATTTCAATATCTATCTCAGTATACGCCCAAAATTGAACGTTATTCGATCGATGAGTGCTTTCTCGATATGACGGGGATGTCTCTTTTATATCCAGATCCTCTAGCGCTTGCTTATAAAATTAAGGATGAAATTAAAGAGAAGTTTGGCTATACCGTCAATGTTGGCCTTGGCAACAATAAACTATGTGCCAAAATGGCCTCTGATTTTGAAAAACCAGATCGTGTGCATACGCTGTTTATAGATGAAATCCAAACCAAATTATGGCCACTGAAGGTGGAAGACTTATTGATGATTGGCAAGCAATCTGCAGCGACCCTGAGACAACTTAAAATCTATACAGTAGAAGATTTAGCCCATGCTGATATGTATCTGTTGACCAAATATTTTAAAAGCCAAGCTAAGTTCATGAAAGATTCCGCTTGGGGGATTGACGATAGTCCCTTAGAAACGGATCGCCACGCTTTAGCGAAGTGCGTCAGTACCAGTAGAACACTGCCTTATGACTATCGGGATGCTAGACAACTAAAAAAAGTGTTGCTGCAAGAAAGCGAGGAAGTCGCACGAGTTCTACGCCGGCAACATCAATATGCCAAAACGGTGGCCGTTACTTTTAAGAATAGCCAGTTTGTCTCTTATTCTCATCAGATGAAACTATACAATGAAACCAATGTTACCGCCGACATCTACAAGGCAGCTGCCGAACTCTTTGATCGTGCCTGGAAAGAAGACGACATTCGCAATATTGGTATTCGTTTAAGTGACTTGGTGTTGGTAAAAGAACAACAAATATCGCTATTTGATAAAGAGAAAGATCATGGAAGTGATAAAATTCAAGAAGTCCTCGATCAAATTCAAGATAAATATGGAGTGAGTAGTATTTTTTCAGCCAGCAGTTTAGAGTCGACCAACAAAAACACAGAATCATGAGCCGATTTTTAAGTGCAATAAGCCATTGAAAGCTTTGCAGGATCGGTGTATAATAAAATTATAATATAAGCATCGATGAGGTGATTTTGTATGTTAGAAGCAATCTTAACCAATATGAAAACCAAAGAGAGACAATTTTTATATTTAAAAAATCAAGAGAATCGTTTCCTCTATTACGGTTTTCGTACTCAAAACAATAGTGTAAATCCAATCGATTCCAACATTCTAGAGACGATTTACCATTTAATTAAAATCAATGATCGCTGTATCTATATTGGTGAAGAGCAAGATTATCAAGTATATTTAGATCAAGAGAACAATCTTAAACACTATTTAAAAAATGGAGTTGAGGATTTCGCTATGTGGTTTCATAATAACGGTGTCGATGCGAGAGTTTACCAAAATGAAGAAGATCGTAAAAAGAAAAAGGCCCCTAGCAAAAAGTTTCGCATAGGAGAATTTATTTTATGTACTTCGCTTTCAGCATTGATGTTGATTGGTTTTACATTTTCTGCTTATCAGTTTCAAGAAGCGGTTTTAAGAGAAGGAACTTTTAGCAATAATATGCAGTATAATTTAGCGAAGCCAGTATATGCGATCTCCGAATATTTGAACTTGGATTTAGATTGCATTAATTGTGATGAAGCCAAAGACCTAATTTTGTCTTCAGGCTTACCGGAGAGTTTAAAAACCACTTTAGCCAATGAAGATCTATTGCAAGATGTCTTTTCGTATTATCAAAATACGGATATGGAATATCTCATTAAATATAGATTAAAAAACTTAAAAGCGCGCATTTATGAACCAACTGATTCGGACATTATGGATCCTAGTAAATATGCAGGATTCTATATCGAGTTGGCTCCTAACGTTATAAATGCCTTAAATAAAGAAGGAACAGAAGAAGTTCTCCAACACGAGTTTATCCACTTGTTACAGCCGAACCAGGGGACTTACATGTTTCTAAATGAAGCTACTGCTGAAATGCTATCATATGAATATTTTGACAAACCTCAAGAAGCCTATCTTGGTTGTATGTTGAATACCGAATTACTGATGGATACGATTGGGCCGAAAGCGATCTTCGAAACAGTTTTTGGTGGGGACGATACCAATTTGACGACAGTGTTACAACAACATTTGAATGAAAGTGATTATCAAAGTTTAATGACTTATCTAACAAATAAACCTACAGAAACTCCAGAAGATATGGCTAAAATAAATACAATCATTGGCAATCTATATAGAAATATCAATGGGAAAGATATTCATGATGATCCAAACATCTATACGCCAAATGGATACCATGTATCAAGATATTATTTTAACAGCGAGAAGATTCGTCACCCAGAAAATTATCCGAATGTGAAAGAAGTCAATGATCGGATTCGCCCAATCAACGAAATCTTTCCCGATCAGATGATAAGACAAGAGGCCTTTGTCAAATAATTGCCCTAACAAGCTTGAAGATGTAGTTCGTTATACCCAGAAATCAAAATATAATCTTGAACAAAACGTAACACTTAGTAAACTAAAGCGTTACGTTTCATGATATAATGCTTATGAAAGGAGTAAAAAAATGAAAAATCAAGAATATTTAACCGAAGAAAATTATGAAAGGGGTAAAAAGAAAATAAAGAGGATTGCTCTTATCGTCTTTCTTTGCGGATTGTTGATTGGTGGCGGTCTCATTGTAACGGGGGTTGTGAAAAGTAATCAAGAACGCAATGAACACAGCAATGAACAGATGAATACAACGAGAACAGAAGAGGCCATTCAAGCAGATATTGATGCAACCAAAGAAAAAATTGCTACCCTAGAAGATGATCAAAGAAAATTACGGAACGAACAATCTCAAATTTTTCAAGAAGATCGAGGCTTTAGTGATCGTTATTATGCTAAAGATGATGAAATAGCGGCGAAAAAAATGGAAATTACCAAATTGCAAGATGAACTTTCAAAATATCAGCAAGAACTATTCGAAACTCAAACAGATTTTGGACAAATGGAAAGTTTTGAACAAACGGGAAGTTCTATACCACTTTATATGATTGGTGGATTTATTATCATTGCCTCAACCGGGATCGCTTTTAATATTTATTTGTTTGCTAAGAGAAGAGAAGTCTTGGCTTTCACAGCGCAACAAGTAATGCCAGTTGCCCAAGAAGGTGTCGAAAAAATGACACCAACAGTTGGTAAAGCTGCTGGATCAATCAGCAAAGAAATAGCCAAAGGCATTAAAGAAGGCATTAACGAAGCTAATAAAGAAAATGACGATGAATAGATCATCCATCTAAAGCAAAAGCGACTTTTCTATAAGTCGTTTTTTATTGCCATTGGTATTCATTTTCTGTGTAAAATACAACTGAAAAAGTAATAAAAAAAATTCTAAAAAAGTTCTTGCCAAGCATATAATACTTGTGATATACTTTTATCTGTGTGGCTGCTTGGATGTGCAAGGTTGCTGATACGCCAGGTTAAGTTGTTAATTTGCTATCAGGTTATTTGCGCGGAGCATGTCTATACTGGATATAGGCGAAGGGAGGAAAATACATGTCAAAAGAAAAAGTTCGTATCAGATTAAAAGCATATGATCACAGAATACTTGACAATGCCGCAACCAAAATTGTTGAAACTGTCAAAAGAGCAGGGGGAGAAATCTCAGGACCAGTTCCACTACCTACAGAAATTGAAAAGTTCACGATTTTAAGAGCTGTTCACAAGTATAAAGATTCACGCGAACAATTTGAAATGCGTACACACAAAAGATTGATTGATATCAAAAACCCAAGTAAGGAAACCATCGATGCTTTAACACATTTGGATTTACCGAGCGGAGTAGATATCGAAATCAAATTATAATTTAGGAGGAAATAAAAATGAAAGGAATCTTAGGTACCAAAATAGGAATGACCCAAGTATTCACAAAGAATGGTAAGTTAATTCCTGTTACTGTTGTATCTGTTGAGCCAAACGTTGTAACACAAATCAAGACAGTTGAAAAAGACGGTTACAGCGCAATCCAATTAGGATACCAAACAGTAAGAGAAAAAGTAAGCAACAAACCAAAGATGGGTCACACCAAAAAAGCGAATACCGAACCTAAGCGCTTCTTAAGAGAAATTAGGGGAGTAAACACCGATGACTATACTTTAGGACAAGTCATCAAAGCCGACGTTTTCCAAGAAGGAGAAATCGTCGATGTAACTGGAATCAGTAAAGGAAAAGGATTCCAAGGCGTTATCAAACGCTACAACCAATCTCGTGGACCAATGGGACACGGATCTCAGTATCATAGAGGTGTAGGATCTCTTGGTACGATGTTACCAATGCACGTATTAAAAGGTAAGAAATTGCCTGGACACATGGGAAATGTTAAGACCACAGTACAAAATCTTGAAATTGTTGCTGTTGATCTTGAAAACAATTGCCTATTAATTAAAGGAAATGTTCCTGGACCAAAAAATTCATTAGTTATGATTCGTACTTCAGTAAAGAAACAAGATACTAAAAACCCACAAGAAGAATTGATTACTTATGTAGTGGAAGAAGAAATTCCTGTATTAGATGTACAAGAAGAAGTTGTAGAAGAACAAGTAGAAGAGGCACCAACGGAAGAAGCTGCGACTGAAGTTACTGAAGAACCACAAGAAACTGAAGAAACATCATCACAAGCAGAATAATAAAATTGAATTAAAGAAGAAAGAACATGAAATGTGATGAAAGGAGGAATCAAGAATGGGAAAAGTAAATATTTTGAACCTTAATGGTGAAAAAGTAAAAGATTTAAAACTAAAGGATGAAATATTTGGAATTACTCCAAATGATAAAGTGTTATATGATGCCATCATTTTAACGAGAGCATCACTAAGACAAGGAACACACAAAACTAAAAATCGTGCAGAAGTATCAGGTGGTGGACGTAAGCCATGGAGACAAAAAGGAACTGGACACGCTCGCCAAGGCTCAATTCGAGCTGTACAATGGGTAGGTGGAGGAGACTATGGAACTCCAGTACCTCGTGACTATAGCAAAAAACAAAATCGTAAGGAACGCCGTTTGGCATTAAAATCTGCTCTAACACACAAGGCAAATGATAATGCAATCATCGTTTTGGAAGAGTTGAATTTTGCTACACCAAAGACAAAAGAAATGGTCAAACTACTTGAAACACTTAAAATTCAAGACAAAAAAGTATTGATCGTCGTAAAAGATTTTGAAGAAAACGTAATTCTAGCGTCTCGCAATCTTGCCAACATCGCTTTGATGGAAACAAGCGAAGTGAACGTGTTGGATTTAGTGAATGCAGACTATGTTCTAATGACAAGTGATGCATTAGAAAAATTAGAGGAGGTGCTTGGTTAATGGATACAAAATATTTAGAGATCGTAAAAGCGCCAGTCATTACGGAAAAAGCCGGAAATATTGCTCAAAATCAAGGAAAATATGTTTTCCGTGTGGATCAAAGAGCAAACAAAACAGAAATTAAAAATGCAATTGAGAAGATTTTCAAAGTAAATGTAGAAGAAATACGTACAATCAACGTAAAACCAAAGAAAAGAAGAGTTGGCCGTTATAGTGGACTTACCAATCGCACGAAAAAAGCGATTGTCACTCTTAAAGAAGGTCAAAGTATTGATCTTGGTTAGAAGGAGGACTCAAAATGGCAATTAGAAATTATAAACCTACTACACCAGGACGTAGAAAAATGAGTACGTTAGTCAATGAGACAATTACGAAAACTACTCCTGAAAAAAATCTAGTAGTGCGTTTAAAGAAAAATGGTGGTCGTAATAACCAAGGAAAAGTAACGGTAAGACATCAAGGTGGAGGAGCTAAGAGAAAATATCGTATCATCGATTTCAAACGTAATAAGTTCGATATTCCAGGTACCGTTGCAAGCATTGAATACGATCCAAACAGAACTGCAAACATTGCTCTAATCAACTATAAAGATGGAGAAAAGAGATATATCCTTGCTCCAAAAACTTTAACAGTTGGTATGGAAATTGTTGCAGGAGAAAATGTAGATATCAAAGTTGGTAATGCACTACCAATTATGAATATTCCTGTAGGTACGATGATTCATAACATCGAACTTCGTCCAGGAAAAGGTGGAGAACTTGCAAGAAGTGCAGGAAGCTCTGCTCAAATTCTAGGACGTGAAGGCAACTATGTCATGATTCGTCTATCTAGTGGAGAACAAAGAAAAATATTAGGAACTTGTATGGCAACCATCGGTGAAGTTGGAAACGAAGATGCCGAACTAGTAAAACTAGGAAAAGCCGGAAGAACTCGTCATATGGGGATTCGTCCTACAGTTCGTGGATCTGTTATGAATCCTAATGACCATCCACATGGTGGTGGTGAAGGTCGTGCGC
>CANPXY010000018.1 GCA_947587115.1 uncultured Bacilli bacterium | reverse complement strand
ACCAAATTATGGTAATGGCCGAAAGGCGCGAATTAAAATGAAATACATTTTTATTTCATTTTAATTCTTTTCTTGTTTGAGAAGTATTTCTGAAATGCAAGGAAGTTTCATATAGTAAATTAGGTGATAAAATGAAACGTAAATTCATCGAATTATCTTCTGCGCTTTTTCTGATCTGTCTAAGTTTTTATTATACCGATCGGGCAGTCGATATCGTAAGACGAAACGATCCAATCATGAAAGAAATTCAAAATGTACAATCAGAGTATGAAATTCTTCCCATTGATGCCGTTTTACAAGAAGATAGCATCTTACCCGGAGCCAATGGGAAAAGTGTCAACATCAATGAAAGTTTTCAAAAAATGAAACAATATGGTCAATTCAATGAAAGTTTATTGGTCTTTGATGAAGTGAAACCTACCATCAGCATCGAAGAATATTATGATCGCTATATTGCCTCTGGCAATCCCATCAAAAATAGTGTCGCTCTTGTCTTTCGCGTAGATCCTAACGATGATATTACAGAGATCGTCACTTATTTAAATGAAAGAAACATTCGATCTACTTTCTTTTTAGATGGCAGATGGATTGAAAATCATACGGAAGAAGTCTATCAGTTGGCAAGAGATGAACACCAACTAGAGGTGTTGAGCTATGATTCTACTTATGATGAATTAAATTTTCAAAACTCCAAGGACCTTCTTCAAAGCATCACCAATGTCAAGGGCAAATACTGTTATGCCGAATACGATCAAAAAGAAGTCTTAGAACTATGTGAAAAGAAAAAAATGCACACGATCATTCCTACAATTTTGGCAAAAAATTATCCTTATGCAACGATCAAAAACAAATTAGAAAAGGGAGCAATTATTGGTCTACCCATGAGTGCTGCTGTAAAAAAAGAATTATCGACCATCTTAAATTATATTACCCAAAAAGGGTATAGTATCGACACTTTAGAGATTTTGTTAAACGAAGCAGCCAATGTAGAAAAATGACATCATTTTTTCACAATTTATACATAGTTTTCCCACAAAAAGGGTTATAATATAATTATAGGAGATGATATTGATGAATTTAATACCAAGAAGTAGTTTTTTTGATGACATGTTTGATTTCAACACTGATTTTAAAGAAGGAAGTCTCATGAAGACGGATATCTACAAGAAAGATGGTTCATGTGTAGTAGAGATGGATCTACCTGGAGTAAAGAAAGAAGATATTACGATGGATCTTGACCATGGTTATTTGACCATCTCTGCCAAAAAAGAAGAGACCACGGAAGAGAAGGGAGACTATATCCGCAAAGAACGTTTCTATGGGGAAACAAAGAGAACATTCTATGTGGGAGAAATTGATGAAAATCAAGTGAAAGCAACTTATGAAAATGGAACATTAGTTGTCACTTTCCCAGATCAAAGACCAGCATCTACTAAAAAACAAATTACGATTGATTAGGACACTGTCTAGTGTTCTTTTTTTATCAACTGAATATTATAAAGTGATGGATAGAGAAGAATTTATTTTATACCGAGGCGTTCCAAGACTTAATCGTGTTTGAGCGTCTTTTTCTTGCCATAAAAACTTTAAGTAGTGTATAATGATACTAGTGAATAGGGTGGTAAGATGTATTTAAAAGAGATTGTAGCAACCGGTTTTAAATCGTTTGCAGACAAGTTAGCCATATCTTTAGATGACAAAATCACATGTATTGTTGGGCCCAATGGTAGTGGCAAGAGCAATGTTGTGGATGCCGTACGTTGGGTATTAGGGGAACAGTCTGTCAAAACCCTTCGTGGTGATGGAACGATGAGCGATGTCATCTTTTCAGGAAGCAAGTCGAGAAATCCGCTCAATGTTGCCAGTGTATCTTTGGTATTTGATAATAATGATCATTATTTAAAAGTTCCTTATACAGAAGTGTCTATCAAAAGACGTGCCTATCGAAGTGGGGAAAATGAATATTTTTTAAATGGGGAAAAATGCCGTTTAAAAGATATTACAGATTTATTTTTAGATAGTGGCATTGGTAAAGAATCGTTCAACATTATTTCACAAGGGGAAGTTCAGAGAATTTTAAGTAATTCTGCTACCGAACGTCGACTCATTTTTGAAGAAGCGGCGGGAGTGTTAAAGTATAAGAAAAGAAAAGAAGAAGCCCTTCGTAAACTCGATCGAACGCACAATAATTTAGATCGCATCAATGACATCATTGCGGAATTAGAATTACAAGTAGAGCCTTTAAAAGAACAGAGTGCCAAAGCCAAAGAATATTTAGAAAATAAAAATGGTGTCGAAAAATATGAAGTGGCACTCTTGGCTTACGACATTCATGATATGATGGAAGATTATCATCAGAAAAAAGATAAGATTGCATCTCTTGAGCAAGAAGTTTTATTGCTATCGAATCAATATACAAATCAAGATGTCAAAATTACAGAAAGTAAAAATCAACTTTCTAAAATTGAAAAAGAATTGGATGAAGCCAATCAAAACTTAGTTCAAATTTTACAAGAAGTTGAAAAATTGAATAGTGAACGGGTGCTTTTAAAAGAACGTAGTAAGTATGATGGAAACAGCGATCAAATTCATCAGAATTTATTAACGTTGAAAGAAGAAGAAGAACAGAAAAAATCAGCACTGGCCGTTTTAGAAGATGAAATTCGAAGAAAACAAGAGACCCTTGCTCTTTTGCAACAAGAGGATCGTGAGCAAGTAGAACAAATCCAAGACCAAAAGCAGAAACAAAGTTTATTAGAAAAAGAGTATGCTTATAAAGATAAAGAATTGTTACAGTTGGAGCACAAGATTGATTTATTGAGGCAGGAAATCGAAAATGGTGGCGGACTTCCTAACAGCGTCAAGTCGATTCTATCAAATCCAAAACTGACCGGAATTCATAATGCGCTAGGAAATCTCCTCACGGTCGATCTTCGTTATCAAAAGGCGATCGAAGTTGCGATTGCCAGCAGTAAGTTCTTTATTGTGACGGAACATGAAGAGGATGCGAAGCGCGCAATTTCTTATTTGAAACAGCATCAATTAGGACGCGCTACCTTTTTTCCACTCGATGTAATCAAACCCAAAGCGATTGATCCTGATACCATGGAGATTTTAGAGCAAGATCCATCTTTTATCGGTGTTTTTTCAGATTTAGTTTCTTTTGATGCTACTTACCGCAACATTATTTTAAATCAATTAGGAAATGTCATCGTTGCCGACAATCTCGATGGGGCGAACAACTTAGGACGTAAAATTCATCATCGTTACAAAATTATTACCCTCGATGCCGATGTAGTTCATGTAGGTGGTTCCATGACGGGTGGAAGTTCTTCTTATGTTGGAAAAAGTATTATTTCCCAAAAGCAAGATTTAGAGCATCTAATGAATCAAGCGCGTCTTAATAAGGAAGCAATGGAATCCTTGACGGAAGAGATCGAAGAAATCAAAACTAAAATTGCCAAACTTGAAAATCTTCGATATGAACAAAAGCCACAGCAAATCGAACAAGAAGAATTGTTGCGCGCAAAAATGGAACAAAACGGACAATTAAAAGAGCAATTACTTGCGATCGAAAACGAGCGAACTTCCCTTGGCCATCTGGTAGATTCTACTTTATTAGAGGAAGAAGAGAAGATTCTTGGTAAGTACTATGAAAAAGTTTCTGAAAAAGAAAAAACGATGGCCCAAATCAAGCAGCTAGCAGGCGAAGAAGAACGCATGAAACGCTCGATCGAAGAAAAAGAAGCCGATGATCGCTTACAAAATGCACTGCTTCGCAAGAAGGAAGCTGAGTTAAAAGAACTTGAGATCGAAGCGAGTAAATTAGATATCAAATTAGATCAAATGTTAAATACACTTTCTTCGGAATATGAACTTACTTTTGAAAAAGCCCAACAGAACTACTCTTTGGATATCGAAGTAGAAGAAGCCAGAAGCAAATTAAAAATTTACAAAGAGAACATCAAGCGGTTAGGAATGGTCAATCTTTCTGCGATCGAAGAGTATGAACGTGTAAGTACGCGGTATGACTTTTTGATGAATCAACGTCAGGATTTGTTAGAAGCCCAAGATACATTACTTGAGATCATGGATGAAATGGACGAAGTGATGAAGGAAGAATTTTTGAAGACCTTCACCCAGATTGAACAGGAATTTAAGCAAGTATTTAAAGAACTTTTCCACGGTGGCTCTGCAACCCTCAAATTGACCCAACCAGAAAATCTTCTTGAAACCGGAATTGAGATTATTGCCAGTCCTCCTGGTAAAAAGTTGACGACCATTTCGCTTCTTTCGGGAGGAGAGAAGACTTTGACCGCCATCAGCTTGCTATTTGCAATCTTAAACGTTCGAACAGTGCCATTCTGTCTTTTTGATGAAGTAGAGGCCGCCTTAGATGAGGCCAATGTCGATCAATTTGGCAAATATCTCGATCATTATAAAGATAAGACCCAATTTTTGATTATTACCCATAAGAAGAAGACGATGGAATATGCGGATACCCTCTATGGAATTACGATGCAAGAATCAGGAGTCAGTAAATTAGTAAGTGTCCGTTTAAACGATAAGACCAAAGAAGAAGCATAAAAAAACATGTGCCGTTCAACAGCGCACATGTTTTTATATTGCTCGATAGCGATCCTTATCTTTAAAAGGATTGTTTTTATCGATATAGTCGGTAAATAAAATTCCATTGAGATGATCGATTTCATGCTGAAAGGCGATGGCTAGTTCTTCCCGAGCTCGAATTTGAATTTTGTTTCCTTTTTCGTCGTAGCCTTCTACAGTGACTCGAGCATACCGAGGTACAATTCCATCAACTTCCCGATTGACGGATAGACATCCTTCTCCCATGTCGACATAGATTTTCTCCATAGAATTACTGATGATCTTTGGATTAATTACAACATAAGTATCAAAAACGCCTTCATCTACCTCATGAACAATCGTAATATATCGTTTGGGGATGCCAATTTGAATGGCTGCCATTCCCATTCCCGGACGTAAATCATATTTTTCCGCCTTTTCTTCAATTTGACTGTTCGTAAGATATTCGACCATATCATGGATGGCCTTTTGATCTTTTTCTGTCAGTGGGAAAACCACTTCTTTACTTACTTCCCGCAACAATTTATTTTTCTCATCTAATATTTCTTTCGTTTTTAACATCTTACCACCACCGATTTGTGCCTTTTTCTGGCATTATTTTAGCACAAAAAAAGAAAAAAGGGAAGATCCAACTTCCTTTTTCCTTAACGAGCAAGGCGGCTACCGATCACAATTACTAAAAGAATGAACAACACTAATACAATCGCATAGCTGTATCCGTTGTTTCCTCCGTAACCGTAACCCCAGTTGTTTCCCCAGCCACCGCCATAGCCAGGTCCCCACCAGTTGTTAGAGCATCCGCAGGTGCCTCCACCATAATAATACATATATTTTCCTCCTTTACCTTAATCTAATATAAGATATTCGAAATAGTCATTTTATGTTAATGAATTCGCCTTTCCTTTCCCCTAAAAATATGATATAGTTATAATAAAGTAGGGAAGTGATAACATGAAGAAGATCATCCAAAATATCGATAAGCCACTCTTAATTACGACGGTCTTATTGTTTATTTTTGGACTTATTATGATCTTTTCAGCTTCAAATGTCATGGCTTATATGTCGTATGACGCCAGTCCCTATAACTTTTTTATCAAACAGTTGATCTTTTTAATTGGCGGAGCAATTTTGTCGGTCGTCATGATTCGTTTCAATACGAAAATGTATGGTATCGTCTCTTGGCTAGGCGTCATTATTGTCGGGATTCTCTTGAGTGTGCTCTTAGTTGTTGGGCAAGCGAAAAATGAAGCCGTCAGTTGGTTTGAATTAGGTTTTTTCAGTATTCAACCGAGTGAATTCGCCAAGATTGTCATGATCATGTGGATGGCGCGTTACTATGAAGTGAATGAACATAAACTGGACAAGTATGGGGCAAGTCTATTTCCATTGTTGATCGGTGGAATTTTGGCGTTTTTAATCATTTTCCAGCCAGATTTAGGAACCGCGATTATTTTTTCGTTGATCATCTTTGCCATCTTTCTTTCCGTCCCGATCTCAAAAGAGATCAAGCGTAAAATTCTTTTGACTTTTGTAGGACTCGTCGTCGTCGTCGCCTTAGTCCTCGTCAGCAGTGGCAAGACGATCATCTACGAACGACAGTTGGAACGTTTGAACTTTACAAGGCCGTGTGACCGCTTGTTAGATGAGGGAAGCCAAGTATGTAATGCTTATATTGCTATCAACAATGGGAGCTTGACCGGAGTAGGACTGGGCAATAGTACCCAGAAATATCTCTATTTACCAGAGCCTTATACAGACTTTATCTTTGCGATCATCGTCGAAGAACTCGGTTTGCTTGTTGGAATTGGCCTTCTTTTAGCGTATGCCTTTATCCTCTATCGCATTATCTCGATCGCTCGAAAAAGTTATACGAATCGAGGAGCAGTCATGTGTTATGGGGTGGCTATCTACTTATTCTTACATATTGCGGTCAACTTATTAGGACTTTTTGGACTGATGCCAATGACAGGAGTTCCCCTTCCTTTTATGAGTTATGGTGGAAGTTATACAACTTGTCTCATCGTTGCCTTGACGATGGTGCAGCGCGTCAATATTGAAACAAAAATACGAGGAAATATCAAAAAAGAAAATTAGAACATAAAGATATTTCCTTTTTGTTTGCAATAATAAAAGTAGGGGGTGATAAATTGACCTTTCATTATCGCCATCGTAAGGCGTTGCTCATAGGTGCATCGCTTATTGTATTGATTGTGTTATCGACAACATTTTGCTATTTTCAGTATGGACGTTCTTCTTCCATCGAGAATGATACGGTGGACTTTTTGGCGACAAACACCAAAGAAGACCAAACACCGAAAGAAGAAGAGCCGGTTGTTCAAGAGTTATACTATGTAGATGTCAAAGGATATGTAGCCAACCCCGGTTTGTATCAACTTCCCAAAGGCTCTAGAGTGATGGATGCCCTCATGGCTGCCGGTGGAGTACTAGAGAACGGAGATTTGACAGTCTTAAATTTAGGTAAGAAAATTTATGATGAAATGGTCATTGTCGTCTACAGTCAAGAAGAAGTGGCAAACTTTACCCAAACCAAGGAACTGGAAGAACTTCGAAACGAAGCCTGCCAAAATCAAGTAGAAACTCCAAATGATGCCTGTATCGAAGAAGATGCTGCATCGACTACTACGACGAAAGTTTCGATTAACGAAGCTACCTTAGAGGAATTTATGAGTCTACCAGGTATCGGGGAAAGCAAAGCCCAAGAGATCATTCATTATCGAGAAGAACATGGACCTTTTGAAAACATCGAAGAAATTCAAGAAGTTCCAGGAATCGGAGAAGCTTTATTTGCTAAGATTAAGGATCTTATTATTCTCTAAGTGGCCATATTTTATCATTTTAGCGCTTGCCCTCATCACGACCTTTTTTCGTCTGCAATTTCCACCTTCCAGCAAATATCAAGGGAAAGAAAATAAAATCACGGGAATCATTACAGAAAAAACCATCCAAGACGATCGCCTTTTTTTGACCGTTTTAGGAAAAGAGCCCATCCAAGTTTATTACTATTTTCAAACTACCACCGAATGCCGTCAATTTGACGAAACCTTTTATTTAGGAGACCAGATCAAAGTAGAGGGGACTCTTGAAAGATTGAAACGCCAGAGCATTCCGCTTCTTTTTTCCTATCAACAAAAACAAAACCAACAAGGCATCTTTTATCAAATGGAACTGGAGCATTATCAAAAGTTGGATCATGAGCCATCCTTATTTTTTCGCCTTAAAAATTTCATCTATCAAAGAGTTCAAGATCGGAAGACCAAGCCTTACATTTTAGCGTTTCTTTTAGGAGATAAATCCATGTTAAATGAAGAAGTCAAGACGAGTTACCAAGAAAATGGCATCAGTCATTTGTTGGCGATTTCGGGAATGCATGTTTCTTTTTTAAGTGGCTTACTTTTAAAAATTTTAAAAAAGTGTCATGTTAAAGAAACCGGACGTTATCTCATCACGGCCTTTCTCCTTTTTTGCTATCTGTTTTTATCTGGTGGAAGTAGTTCTATGATTCGTGCAGTCCTATTTTTTCTTTTCTTTTCCCTCAACAAGATTTTCTACCTACATATCAAACCCATCTATTTGTGGTGCCTGACACTTTCTATTGTCCTATTCTACCGACCAACGGATCTAGTGGATGCAGGATGTCAATTTTCTTTTATCATCAGTTTCTTTTTGTTGTATTTTGCTTCTTGGATCAATCGAGGGAAAAATTATGGAACGCGCCTTTTTCGAGTATCGTTACTAGCGTTCTTAGCCAGTAGTCCTATCACGATTTACCACTATTCTCAGATCAATCTACTAAGTGTGCTTTATAATTTGTTCTATGTACCACTGGTAACTTTTTTTCTCTATCCGGTAGCGCTCTTGACTTTTTTCGTTCCTTTTTTAGATCGACTCTATTATCTAGGCATCCTTTTATTAGAGCAAAGTTCGCTTTATCTCAATCAACATGCTTTTTTAAAACTGATCTTTTGTAAACCAGCTCCTTGGATGACGGTGCTTTCGGTTTTGCTCTGGTTTTTCTTTTTCTGGGCCCTAGAACGAAAAAAAGTGCTTCCGCTTTTCTTGCCATTCTTGATGATGACGGTGCATTATTATGAGCCGATGTTTTTTGGTCCAGATGAAATGATGCTCTTAGACGTAGGGCAGGGAGACTCGATTTTGTTGCGCTCAAAAAACCAAGCCATCTTGATTGATACCGGCGGTAAATTAACCTATCAAAATCGTTCGTCCACATCGAGTATTGTAAAAACAAAGACGATTCCCTATCTTAAAGCTTTAGGGATTCGTTCACTAGATTATTTAATTTTATCGCATGGAGATTATGATCATATGGGAGAAAGCATCGATTTAGTCAACCATTTCAAAGTAGAGCATGTAATATTCAACAATGATTCCTACAATTCTTTAGAATTAGAACTCATTTCCGTTTTAAAGAACAAGCACATTGCCTATTATCAAAATGTACAAAAAATACGGATGGCAAAGATCAATTTGTATTTTTTAAATACCGGAATATACGATAACGAAAATGATAATTCCAATGTCATTTATACTGAATGGAATGGCGTTAAAATGTTATTGATGGGAGATGCCGGAATCGAAGTAGAAAAGAATCTTTTAACAAACTACAATCTTCCTTTGATCGATATCTTAAAAGTAGGTCATCATGGAAGTAATAGTAGTACCAGTCAAGAATTGATCGACGTTATAAAGCCGAAATACAGTTTGATTTCAGTTGGAAAAGACAATAAATTTGGACATCCAAGAAAAGAAGTGTTAGAGGTTTTAAAACATCAAAAAATATTGCGAACGGATCAAGATGGAAGCATTCTATTTCAATTTAAAAAGAATGGTTATACAGTCAAAACCTATGCACCTTAAAAACAATAATTTATATGTATAATAGAAAACAAAAATATGATACTAAAAATAAAGGTCCACTTTAGTAATCAGGAACGAATTAGACGTTTTTTCATAAAATGTAGTGAGACGCTAATCGCATTAGCGTTGATATAGATGAAAAAGAGGGAAAACCTCTTTTTCGTTGGTTTGAAAATCATCTTTTGATTGCTTTTACATTTTTTTTCCGTTACAATAAAAGAGAAGGTGATAACATGCAGGCAGTCAAAGAATATATGAATCTCAAAACGACCGATCAAGACCAGCTCAAACGTTCTTTTATCGATGCTTGTCAAGATCCAAACTTTAAAAGTTTTGTTCAATCTTTAAATATCGATGAAAAGATTTTGATGCGCTATACCTCACTTCTTGAGGAAGCGTTTGGAGAACTGGAACACTGTCAAAACTGTAAAGGACTTGCCATGTGCCAAAATAAAGTGCCGGGCTATTTGTTCACTCCCCAAAAAGCAAAGAATGCCCTCAGTTTTTCTTATGACGCTTGTCACTACGAAGTAGAAAAGAATCATGCCCACAGTTATCAAAAATATATTGATCTATATGATATTCCTGAAGAGATGAAGGATGCTAGTTTTAAAGATCTGTATCGTGACGACAAGAAACGTCTGCCCATTATCAAATATTTTAAAACCTTTTTAGATACTTATGATCAAGAAGAAAAACCCAAAGGGCTCTATCTCCATGGCTCTTTTGGAAGTGGCAAAACCTATATGATTGCTGCTTTACTCAACGAATTAGCCAAACGTAATATCTCAAGTGCCATGGTCTATTTTCCAGAATTTTTAAGACATTTAAAATCTTCTTTTCATGAAGACTATGAAGAAAAGTTTAACTATATTCGCAAAGTCCCTGTTCTTTTGCTCGATGATGTTGGGGCAGAGAACTTGACCCCTTGGAGTAGAGATGAGATTTTAGGACCGATTCTTCAATATCGAATGGACCATCATCTACCCACATTTTTTACTTCCAATTTGACTTTAGAAGAATTAGAGACCCATCTTGGCAATACGGCGAGTGGGGTCGACAAAGTTAAAGCCCGTCGCATCATTGAACGAATTAAGCAATTAACTTGTGATTTGGAACTCGTCAGTGCCAATCGTCGTGTTTAAATGCTTGACTAATTATAAAAAAGTGATACAATGAATATATTAAAAACAAAGACGAAGGACATGAGCTATATTGGACGGTCTAACAGAGAGTTCGTGGTTGGTGCAAACGAATGGCCAAGATATTGTTTACTACCTTCTAGTTGAAGTTGTAATGACTATTCCGGGATGACCGTTATCTAAAATTAAGTGAAACCAGGGATGGTACCGTGCTTTGCACTCCTATTAGAAATAATAGGAGTTTTTGTTTGTAGGGGGATTGACAATGAGTGTTAAAAGACCAACGATCGGCAATTTATCGACGAAAAGTTTGTTAGTTCTAATTCATCAATATAAAGAAGATTCGATCTTTGTGAGGCAGGCAAGGGAAGAACTGCAAAAGAGAATGATGGAGTATCCCATCTATCACTTGTGTTATTTAAATGAGAAACAGCAGGATCAAGAACTGAAAAAAGTTTTAAACAAGGTCATATTTGTTAAATTGCTGCTCTGTGATGAAATGTTAGAAGTTTGTAGTCTTGCCCATGCACTCCAATCGATGAGTTTATACCAATTATGTGTATTAGCAAATCACCCCACGACCCATGCGATCGAAGTTTGTGTCCAAAGAGAGTTAGATCAAAGATTATCTGAATGTGACGAATTCGATCAAGAACTAGAGCAAGATCAAAAAGAGTCCAAGATCAGGACAATGATAAAAAGAAAGAAGGAACGAAAATGCAAAATATCAAAGAGAACGAAAGACTAAGTATGTTGAATCACTCCTGTGCCCATTTGCTAGCGCAGGCAGTAAAACATTTATATCCAGAAGCTAAATTTTGGGTAGGACCAGTAATCGAAGAAGGATTCTATTATGATATCGACTTGAATGGAGCAGTAGTCAAAGAAGAAGATCTTCCATCCATCGAAAAAGAGATGAAGAAAATTGCCAAAGATGGAAAGAAAATCATTCGTCATGAAATCAGTAAAAAAGAAGCTTTAGAGCAATTCAAAGATGATCCTTACAAATTAGATTTGATCCAGAGAATGAATGAAGAAGAGACTGTTATTTCTTGTTATACGCAAGGAGATTTCACTGATCTTTGTCGAGGACCCCATGTTGAAAGTGTCAAAGAATTAAAACACTTTAAACTATTAAAAGTGAGTGGCGCTTATTGGAAAGGGGATTCCAACAACAAGATGTTACAGAGGATCTACGGTGTCTGCTTCGATACTGAAGAGGATTTAAATGCCCATCTTGCTGCCCTAGAAGATGCTAGACAAAGAGATCATCGCAAGATCGGGAAAGAGCAAGAACTCTATATGACAAGTGATCTTGTTGGGGCCGGGATGCCGCTTTGGTTACCAAACGGTGCCTTCATTAGAAAACAATTAGAAAACTATATTTATGACAAAGAACGCAAACTTGGCTATGAACATGTCTATACACCATGTGTAGGAACTGTCGATTTATATAAAACCTCTGGACACTGGGATCACTATCAAGAAAATATGTTTCCAAAGATGACTGTCGATGATGAAGAGTTTGTCTTACGTCCAATGAATTGTCCACATCATATGTTAATTTATAAAAATAAACTTCATTCATATCGTGATCTTCCAATTCGTATTGGAGAGTTTGCGACCGACTTTCGTTATGAAGCCAGTGGAGCAGTCAAAGGTTTGGAACGTGTTCGCTGCATGTGTCAAAATGATGCACATCTATTTGTGACACCAGAACAGATCAAAGATGAATTTAAAAAAGTCGTTCGCTTGATTTTGGAAGTATACCAAGATTTTGGTATTCAAAATTATAAGTTCCGTTTGTCACTTCGAGATCCTGAAGACAAAGAAAAGTACTTTGATGATGATGAAATGTGGAATGCCGCTGAGAGCAAACTAAGAGAAGTGTTAGACGAACTTGGAGTTGAATATTTTGAAGCACTTGGCGAAGCCGCTTTTTACGGTCCAAAATTAGACGTCGAAGTCAAGCCTGCCGTTGGACCAGATGTGACACTTTCTACTTGTCAGTTGGACTTCCTCTTGCCAAGAAGATTTGACCTTTGCTATATCGATAAAGATGGAGAAAAGAAGACGCCGGTTGTTTTGCACCGTGCCATCTTTGGTACGTTTGATCGCTTTACAGCGTTCTTTATCGAAGAATGCAAAGGAGCTTTCCCATTATGGTTATCACCAATTCAGGTCAATATCATTCCTGTCAATCCCGAAGTTCATGCCGATTATGCCAAAGAAGTTTGTGAGTTCCTTCGCTCGAACGACATAAGGGCTTCTTTAGATGATCGCAATGAAAAATTAGGTTATCGTATGCGAGAGAGCCAAATAAAAAAGATTCCCTATACTTTAATTTTGGGCGATCGCGAAGAACAAGATCATATGGTCAGTTACCGAGAATACCATCAAGAAGGCACCTCTACACTTTCCCAAGAAGCATTTGTAAACCTTCTTAAGGAAGAAGTTAAAAATAAAAGAAAAAATAAATAAAGATAAAAAATTATAACGACGAAACGTTATAATTTTTTTTCAAGTAAATAATAGGTCTGTAGTTTGCCCTCTACTTTTTGGGTATGTTGACTGATGAGTTGGTAACTTCGAAATAACGATTGATTTAGAACTTTATGAATTTGCTCTTTGTTTTTAAACAAGAGGACAACATAGTTAATCTCTTCTTGCAAAATGGCTTTTTTCTGTTCTTCAATATTGGCCGGATATTTTTGATAAGGAATATTGGTCTTTTGAAAATACTTAAGCTGTGGTACCGTCTTAGTGGTAAGGTAAAAGCCACCATCTAAAAATCCATAGTTCAATAGTGTGGGCGCCTTCCCACGAGCAGCGATGATTTTAGCAAATTGATACTGCGCAAAATCTTCCTTTGACCTCTTAAGATCGGTCGTATTTTGTTGAAATCCGAGCATGATAAACAGTAGAGTAATGATTACAAAACCAGGAGCAGTTGCTTTTTTCGGCAAAGGAAGGTAAGAGAAAAGTTCAATGAGTCCAAAGATGGCAAACGGTGCAAAAATGAGAAAATAATAACTATAACTGCGTCCGCCACCATAGACACTCAATATTAAAAATAAAAGACAGTTGAGCACTCCCCAAAGTGTTGCTTCTTGAGTTCTTTTTCGATAAAAGAAAAATCCGCCAAGCACAATAAATAAACTAAAAAGTGGCTCTTGTACTAATTTATGAAACACCGTCGATAGAATCCAAGAACACCACTTGAATCCGTGTAGAGATACGGTATAACTGTTCATGTTGATCAAAAAATAGCAATCGATAAAATCTTGCAGCGCATGGTGATATAAAAAATAGAGAATGACTGGAATCATTGGTAGCGCCATTCCACCAAGAAAAAGAACAGCCGCTCGAATGCCTTTTGAATACTCCTTTTGCTGAATCAAATAAAAGAAGAAAAATGACATCCACCCAAACCAAAATCCCAACAAGGTATATTTCATCAACAAGACGATGCCCGCAAAAACACCCTGAAGCAAGAAGATGCGATCAGGAATTTTTCGATAGTCTTTTGTATAGTAGAGTAAGTGATATAGACCGATCGCAATCAATGGCAGAGTGAACTCTTCCACGCTATCTCCATAACGATAACTTTTCATCATCAAAATGATAAAAGATAATAGCGGCAGAAGATAAAACTTGCTTTTTTTAGAAAGATAAAGGTCACAGATTTTCGCATTGTAATACAAAAAAATGGTAAAGAAGACCACTTGAAACAGCCACACACCAATAAAACTCGACTCGCTGATCATACTAGCGAGCGTGTGCAAAAAATAAAGAAGTGGTCCCTTTTGTTCAAACAGATCCCGATAGGGAACGATCCCGTATTTCATCGCTTTGCCCACTGTAAAAAAAGCATTGGAATCAAACCAATCATGGAAGGAATAAAGCCATGATGTTTTGCTGCCCAGTGTTAAAAAAAGAATACTGATAACGATACAAAATAATAAAGTCTTCCATTGTTCATTGAATCTCTTCATAGTTTCCTCACATATTATTAGTATAGGCGCTACCCAAGACAATATACCAGTTTTCCAAAACAACTCCCACGGATAACGATCGGTGGATCTCGATCAATAAATTTAGATCTTTAAACAAGAAGCAAATTTGTTTTGCTTTTTTTTGCACTTGACGTTAAGTGTGTAAAAATCATTTATTTTTTTGGGAAACACCTTTACAAAAAAAAGTCATTAGGGTATTATAATGGTAAGCAGTGGTTAGTTGTGGTGAAAAGTGGGGGATCAATATGTTTATGGGAGAGCATCATCATACGATCGATGACAAAGGGCGCTTGATTATTCCAGCCAAGTTTCGCGAAGAACTCGGCGAACAATTTGTCATTACCCGTGGGATTGAGAACTGCATTTATGCATATTCGAAAGATTCCTGGGACAAGATTGTAAAACAATTAGAGACACTTCCATTTACGAAAAAAGATGCCCGTCAATTTGTAAGATTCTTTTTGTCCGGCGCTACTGTAGCAGAGTTCGATAAACAAGGAAGAGTGAATATTACCTCCCCATTGATTACCTACGCCAATATCCGAAAGGAATGCGTAATTATTGGCGTAGGCGATCGCCTTGAAATTTGGTCTGATGATCATTGGAACGAATTTTTCGACACTGCACAAAATCAACTATCAGATCTTGCAGAAAACTTATTTGAGGGGAATTTAAACGGATAGGTGATGGTATGAAACATGTAAGTGTACTGCTAGAAGAAGCCATTCAGAGTTTAAATTTGAAGGAAGATAGCATCGTGGTAGATGCCACCCTCGGCTATGGAGGCCACAGCAGCGAAATTTTAAAAAGAGTAAAAAGGGGTTGGCTTTTTGGTTTTGATCAAGATCAAGAAGCGATTGCTGCTAGCCAAGAACGACTTGGAAATATTGCTTCCAACTTTACAATCATCAAAAGTAATTTTGTTTACATGAAAGAGGAACTTGCCAAGAAAAATATTTCTGGAGTAGATGCCATTTTATTTGATCTTGGGGTTTCAAGTCCTCAACTTGACGATGCGACACGTGGATTTAGTTATCACGAAGATGCTAGACTCGATATGCGTATGGATCAAGAGCAAGCCTTTTCTGCCTATGATGTAGTCAATACTTATACAGAGGAGGAACTTGCTGATATTTTTTTCCGCTATGGAGAAGATAAATTTTCACGGAGCATTGCCAAAAAAATTGTTGCAGCTAGAAAACTTCATCCGATTGAAACAACGCTAGAATTAGTTGAAATCATCAAGAGTGCTGTACCTGAGAAGGCTCGCCGTGAAAAACATCCCGCACGCCAGATTTTTCAAGCCATTCGTATAGAAGTAAATCATGAATTAGAGATTCTAGAACAGAGCATTCAAAATGCCATGTCTTTATTAAATAAAGATGGACGACTTGCCATCATCACTTTTCATTCATTAGAAGATCGTATCGTAAAAGATCTATTTAAAAAAGCGACTGCCATTGATCCAGTGGTCAAAGGACTGCCTGTAATTCCCGATGAATATTTACCTACATATCGCCTGATAAGTCAAAAGGCGATCGTACCAAGCAAAGAAGAAATTGAACGAAATAGTCGTGCCCGTAGTTCCAAACTACGTGTCATTGAAAGAATAAAATAAAGGAGGGATACTATGCGAAAAGTAAAAAAGCGTCTCAAAATGTCTAGATTTGAAAAATTGCTCTACACCTTTGCTATTTTACTTTTGGTGTCTTCTCCAATTACGATTGTTTTCTCGAAAGCAACTTTATCAAAAGTAAATTATGATGTTGAACAAAAAAAGAAAGAGATTGCGACACAAGAAAAGAAAAATGAAAGTTTGACAATGAAAATCAATGAACTAGCTTCCCTAGATAAAGTTCAAGAGGTTGCTAAAGATCAAGGATTGAGTTATAATTACAATAGTATTAAAACAATCATTGAAACAGATGAGTAATAGGGTGTGAACAAATGAAAAAGAAAAGAGCAAGAAATAGTATTAAAATCAGTCGATTATTATTACTAGGTGCTCTTTTTTTGTTTGTCGTCATGATTGCGCGATTATCTCAGCTAGCGTTATCGAAGACGATCGACGGAGTGAATTTAAAAGAATTGGCCAGCAAACGAACAACAAAAACAGAAGTGCTCCCTGCGACGAGAGGAACGATCTATACCTCGGATAAAGAGGTCGTTGCCCAAAATGTATCATCTTATACGATCATTGCATATTTAGATCCCAAGCGAACAGAAAATGAAAGTAAGCCACAGCATGTCGTCGATAAAGAAAATACCGCGAAACAACTCGCGCCGATTTTAGGAATGAGTGAAGAAGAGATCTTAACGCTACTATCCAAAGAGAACGTCTATCAGACCGAATTTGGCAGCAAAGGCAAAGGGCTTACCGAAATGACGAAAGAAAAGATTGAACAGTTGCAACTTCCTGGAATTGACTTTATTGAACAACAAAAACGCTACTATCCCAAGGGCGATTTTATGTCCTATACGCTTGGCTACGCTAAGACGGTAAATAGTGAAGAGGAGAATGGTAAGCAACAGATCGTAGGCGAACTAGGTATTGAAAAATATTATGATGAAGAATTGCGTGGAGTCGATGGCTACGTCACTTATCAAAAAGACTTGAAAGGATATAAAATTCCCGGCACAAAAGAGATGCGGGAAGAGGCGGAGTCAGGAAAAGACATCTATTTGACCATCGATAGCAATATTCAATTTTTTGTAGAACAGAGCATCAAAAATGCCCAATCCGTTACGGGCTTTGATTGGTTTACGATGATGGTTGCGGATGCGAAAACTGGTAAAATTTTAGCATCTAGTTCAGCGCCTTCTTTTGATCCTAATATCAGAAATTTGACCAATTACATGGATCCAAATATATCGATTGCCTACGAACCAGGAAGTACGATGAAAATCTATACTTATATGGCAACGTTAGAAAATGGCAATTACGATGGCAACGAAACCTTTTTGTCAGGAACTTATGAGACCAGTGATGGTACTGTAATTGGAGATTGGAACCGTAATGGTTGGGGCTGGATCACTTATGACAAAGGATTCATGATGTCCAGTAACGTCGGGGTTGTCAATTTAATTCACAATAAGATCAATCAGAAAATCTTAAAACAATATTTTAAGAAGATGGGGTTTGGATCTAAAACAGGAATTACGTTGCCTCAAGAAGCAGAAGGTAAAATTGAGTTCAAGTATGAAACCGAAATTTTTAATGCCGGATTTGGGCAAGGAATTACGACAACTCCTATTCAGAATATCCAAGCTTTAACTTCGATTGCCAACGAGGGAATGTTACTAGAGCCCTACATCGTCGACAAGATCGTCGATCCGGCAACAGACGAAGTACTTTATCAAGGCAAGCGCAAAGAAATTGAACAGGTCGCTTCCAAAGAGACGATTGCCAAGATAAAACAACTGATGTATGATACCGTCAACGGTGCTGGAAATACAGGTATTTATTATCATATCGATGGTTATAATTTAATTGGTAAAACTGGTACTGCACAGATTGCCGATGAAAGCGGCAAAGGTTATTTGACAGGAGCATCAGATATCATTTCTTCATTCGCTGGCATTTATCCAATGGAAAATCCAGAGATTATCATCTATGCTTCCATGAAACGACCAGACGGTGGAAGTCAACGTCCCATTCAAAATGCAGTTAAAGAAGTGATCATCAACATCAGCAAATATTTAGGACGCAGTGAATCCCAGAGTATGACAGAAGATATTACAACCTACGAGTTACCATCTTATATGAACAAAACGATCGACAAAGTAAAAACGGATTTACAGAACAATCATATTACTGCTGTGATTATTGGAGACGGAGACAAAGTCATTCAACAATACCCTAGTCAAAACATGTCTGTAACCTCAAAAGATAAAGTATTCTTGATTACCAATGGAATCAATCGTACACTTGCCGATATGACCTCTTGGTCGGCCAAAGAAGTAGAAACTTATTTAGATCTACTGAAAGTAACGTATCATCTGGAAGGAAATGGTTATGTCACAAGCCAGAGTCTTGCTCCAGGAACCCTCATCGCCAATGATATTGAATTAACCGTAACACTCGCTCCAAAATATTAAGAAAAGGAATTGCCTTTTCTCAGACTGTTGACAAATAGGTAAAATATTTTGCTTATTTGTCTTTTTTTTTGAGAAATTTTAGATATTATTGA
>CANPXY010000017.1 GCA_947587115.1 uncultured Bacilli bacterium | reverse complement strand
AACTATTCTCGTCCATTCAGGACACCTCCTCTTCACTTTTTGCAGTCGTCAAACCGCATTTAGTTTATCAGAGGAGGTTTCTTTTTGCAACGCTGAAGCTTTTTGGAACCCCCAGTATAACTGGGGGTTTTCGTTTCACAAAAAGAAAACGACAAATAGTCGTTTTTTTAACACTCAAAACATTTTATCGATATCTTTTGGCACGTTGTCCTTCATAATGGCATTGACGATTTTATTCGTTTTCTCCTCACAGACATCTTTGCCGGCAATTTCCCCAATTTCTTGGACCAATTCTCTTAAAACTTTTTCATCCTTCATATTAGAATTCTGTAATTTTTGAGCAAGCGATATAATGGTTTTTTTATCGACATGGGTCTTATTTTCTACGCGCTTAAAGAAAGCATCTTGAAACATAAAAAAACTCTCCTCCTAACATAGTATATGTGGAAGGAAAGTTTTGGTTATCGATTTTGTTTATCAAGTTGCTTTTGATATTTTTCTCTTTTTTGAGCGAATTCCATACATTGTTTTTGATATTGTTCGATCGTAATCTGTTTCTTTTCATATCGTTCGTTCAATAGCTCTAATGCACGATCGATCCCTTCTAGTGCAGTTTTAGGATTTTCTCTTTTAAAGAAAGTCATGATTCGTCACCTCGATTTTTAAATTGTAGAGTAATTGGCGTTCCCGTCAGTTCAAAGTTTTCACGTAATTTATTCTCTAAGTAGCGTTCATAAGAGAAGTGAACGAGTCCTTTGTTGTTGACGCGGAAGGTAAACTTTGGTGGTTTAATTCCTGTCTGTGATGTAAAGTAGATCTTAAGTCGTTTCGTTTTGTAGGAAGGCGGCAGATTTAATTGATAGGCTTCCATGATGACATCATTTAAGACATTGGTTTTGATCTCTCTTTGGATGTTTTCGCCGACTTTGATGATCTCTGGCATGAGAGTATGAAGGCGTTTTTTAGTAAGTGCCGATAGGAAGACAATCGGAGCATAGGTAGCAAACTGAAATTCATTTCGCAATAATTTCGTATAGTCATTCATCGTCATATCGTCTACGGTGTCCCATTTGTTGACAACTAAGATCAAGCCTTTTCCTTTTTCGATCGCAAGTCCTGCGATATGTTTGTCGTGCTCTTTAATTCCTTCCTCGGCATTGATGACTACCAAACAGATATCACTTCTGTCAATTGCGCGTAAAGAACGAAGTAAACTGTATTTTTCGATGGATTCAAAAACTTTTCCCTTTTTTCGCATACCCGCCGTATCGATGACCACATATTCTTCTCCGTTATATTTAAAAACAGAATCTACGGAGTCACGTGTTGTTCCTGCAATATCGCTGACGACAACACGTTCTTCATTTAAAATAGCGTTCATTAAGCTGCTTTTGCCAACGTTCGGGCGTCCAATGATCGAAAATTTCAAGCGCTGATCTTCTTCTTCCTCTTGCGTTTGTGGGAAATCCATCGTGATCGCATCCATCAGTTCGATAAAGCCAATATTGTGAATCCCGCTGATCGGGATGTAAGTATCAAACCCCAATTCATAGAAATCATAGATGTTCTCTTGTGCCTCTTTGTGATCCATTTTGTTGATGGCGACAATGATCTTCTTTTTGGATTTGCGCAATATATCTCGTACGACAAAGTCATTTTGGGTAAGTCCTTCTTTTCCATCGACGATAAAGACGACAACATCAGCTTCTTCGATTGCAATCTCTGCTTGAATTTTAATTTCATCATTGAATACTTCACTAGAAATATCAATTCCACCAGTATCGATCAAATTGAATTTGTATTGATTGTAAGTTGCCTCACTGTAAAGACGATCTCGTGTTACACCTGGCGTATCTTCGATAATGGCAATCTTCTTCCCGACAATTTTATTAAAGATTGTGCTTTTGCCAACATTTGGTCTTCCTACTAATGCAACAGTTGGTTTTGACATGGATTTCACCTCCAATTCATGAGTATTATATCATAAAACTTTCATGGAACACAATGAGATTATGCGAACGATAGGAATTGTTTTTTCGAAGATTGTGCTATATAATGAAATCAATTAAAAGAGGTGGTAGAATGGCAAAAACGCAAGCGATCGATTATTTAAATAAAGAAGTAGTTGTAAAGATTGACCGTCCCTTAGGATCTAAGCATCCAAAACATGGTTTTATTTATATAGTCAACTATGGGTTCATTCCACATACAGTAAGTGGTGATGGAGAAGAACTGGATGCTTATGTGCTAGGATGTTTTGAGGCTGTTCAAGAGTTTAAAGGGAAAGTGATTGCGCTCATTCATCGTACCAATGATGATGATGACAAGTTGATCGTTGTACCTAAGGATGTGAATTATTCTGATGATGCAATTCGAGCATTAACAGAATTCCAAGAACGTTATTTTGAATCCATTATCATTAGAGCATGAAAGAGAAGTTTAACAATATATTTGAGGAAGGCTAAAAATGGACAAAATAAAAATAGGTATTGTTTCACCAGCATCTTCCATAATTGGCGATAAAGGAATGGCTGAATTTAATAAAGGTGTAAAAAAAATAGAAAACGCTGGTTTTGAAGTCATAATAGGAAAAAATGTTTTTTCCAATACGAATTCGAATTGTTTTTGTGGCAGCATTGAAGAAAAACTAAATGACATATATGAAGTTGCATCAAAAGCAAAATATATTATTTTTTCTACTGGTGGTATTAATTCCAATGTGATTCTCGATTATTTAGATTATGAAAAAATCAAAAACAATGTTTTTATTGGCAATAGTAATCCGACTTTATTGTTAAATGCCTTTTACAAAATGAATAATAATATTTCCTATATTGGGCCTAATGTCAAAAGCTTGGGGAAATCTGATAGTATGTTTTCGGTGAAGTGTTTAAAAGAAAAAATCATAAATAATAATAAAGAGATATTTGTGGAAAAACAAAATATTATTATAAATAAAGGAACTTGTAAAGGAATTGCAATTGGTGGCAATATTCAGTCATTAAGAAGAATAATAGGAACTAAATTTTTTCCGGAAAGTAAAAATTGTATATTATATTTAGAAGCTTCAAACAAGGAAACAAATGAATGCGAGTTTGAAAGTATCATCCATCAGTTTAGACAAGCAGAAATTTTAAAAAATATCAAAGGCATTATATTAGGAGATTATGGTGAGCATATTGATTTCTACAAAAAAATATTCAAAGATTTTACAATCCCTATTTTAGTTTGTAACAATTTAGGGCATGGGGTAAATAACAATTTGTTACCACTAGGAAAAGAGATAATGATTGTTGATGATAAGATAATAGAATGTTAACTAAAAAGATAAGGAATGTCTAAAGACACGATAGGAAACAAAATATAAAAGAGGTGTGCAAATAGACATTATTAAATATTATAAAAACTATAGTTTTGGGAGTTGAGGAGCGCATTTATGATTAAAGTAATTGCATTTGATTTGGTAGGGGTTTTAGTTACGGAAAGAGATATCGTATTGACCAATGAAGAAGATCAGTTAGAGCGGATGTTTGGAGACAATATCAATGATGCTGATTATTTGCTGGAAGCAAGAAAATTGATTTCTAAAGATTCCGTAATTATGAGAGTTACAGAAGACTTGATTGATAAACTTTATGCTATTAAAGATAAAGATCTATTTCACAAAATAAAGCAAAGATATCCGAATTTAAAAATTATTATTGCAACCAATCACGTCTCTTTTATAAGAAATTTTATTTGGGAAACATTGGGTGTCGACTATTTAGATGATGTGATAATTTCAGCTGAAATTCACAAAATAAAGCCTAATGCTGATTTTTATAATCACATATTGAATAAGTTCAATTTATTGCCAGAAGAATTATTATTTTTAGATGATAATTCAAAAAATACCGACGGAGCAAAAAAGTTAAACATTAATACAATAAAAGTGGATAAAAAAACAAATATCTTTGATGAGATATGTAGTTTTATTGATCAAAATAATAAAATCAATAGAGAATAGGAGTAAATGATGAGTTATAATATTGAAAAACTTAATATTAACAATGCCAAAGATTATGCTCGAGTGAATGCTCTTGCATGGTATCAATCTTATCAAGGAATTGTCAATGGCGATTTTTTGATACAGATCAACAAAGAAGAAGAGATCCAACAAGCGACGAAACGCTTGATTGAGGGTTTGAGGGATGATAGTAGACGATTTTTGCTTAAAGTTGATCATGACTATGTAGGAATTTTAAGAGTTAGAAAATCAAAATATGATAAATATCCGCACTGTGGAGAATTGGGAGCATTATATTTATTAGATAATGCAAAGAAGAAAGGATATGGGAAAATTCTTTTTCACAAGGCCATCGAAGAGTTAATTGATATGGGATA
This sequence comes from uncultured Bacilli bacterium, assembly GCA_947587115.1. Classification (GTDB taxonomy): domain Bacteria; phylum Bacillota_I; class Bacilli_A; order RF39; family UBA660; genus CANPXY01. Next base: position 14,671 of record CANPXY010000017.1, on the reverse strand, counting down.
CCACGATATGGTCATTGGATGTCTAATAGATAATCCTACGAATACATTTTATCAACATATGGGTGGACAACTAGTAGATACGAATGTACTTCATATTGCAGAGCAGACATTAACAGAAAATGTTTATTATTATGAAAATATTTTATCCCTAAAAAACAAAGTTGATCACATATAAAAACGGTTTACAAAAGAGTAAACTTATGATATATTATGGTTGTAAATCATGAAGGAGGGTGATTAAGATGAAAAAAGTACAAGTTATCAATAATGCAGATTTAATCACGACTCCTCAAGTGTTCCTTTGGTAAAAGTGTTCTTTTGGGTGTGATTTAAATTCTGCATTATGCAGAATTTTTTTGATGAAGGAGAAGAAAATGATTATAAAATTAAATATGAATGATAGAGAAACTCTTGCTATCAAAAATCATACCAAAAGAGTAGAAATAAGAGTAAACCAAAAAAGTAGTAAGAATATTGATCCAAAAGAAACAATGAAATTAGAAGAATTGATCCCTGGTCAGTGGAAAATACAAGAGTATAATGAAAAATATAGAATTAGTTAAACCTAAATTAGAAGAATATTCTTACGAACAAAAACTTAATAGTGATCCTGATACAATGAGTTATAATAAAGGATATGATGTAACTTACGAAGGCTATCATTATGAAACTGGTTGTATAGACTTCCCTCAAGAAAAGTGGCAGGAAACTTACGACAAGAGAATCAGAGAAAATAAATACTTTGCCTATATCAAAGATGGTACGATGAATGAATTTGTCGGTTATGTCGATTATCAATATAATCAAGAAGACAACATTTATGAATGCGGGATTGTCATTGAAAGTAAATATCGAGGCAAAGGATACGCTAAAGACGCACTTCGTCTCTTGATAAAAGAAGCACATCAAAATGGAGTAGATTATCTTTATGATACTTTCGAAAAAGACCGAGAAAATGCATTAAATACATTTTTAGATGTTGGTTTTGAAATATATAAAGAGACCACTTGGAAAAAATTTGATCATATGGTAGATGGTGTCATTGTTAGAATTAAAACCGATAAAGTATTACCTAATACATCTAGAGTTAAAACAATCGATGATGTTTTGACCTTTATGAAAAATAATATCAGATATGGATGGTTAGATATACATAATGAAATCCATATCGGAAATATGAAAGGTTTTAGAAAACTCTATAAAACATTATCTATTGAACAGATATTAAACTATGGTATCGGAACCTGTATTGAGCAAGTATACCTCATGCATTATTTGTTGAATAAAATAAATGTTCCCAACAAAATGTTTGCCACAAGAATTTATGAACCAAACGACTTTAATCAATTAGAAGAAGAGGAACATATGCACTGCTTTATATTATGTTACCTTGATAACAAAGTATATCATATTGAACATCCCAATTGGTACAAAATAGGTATATATGAATACGAAAATGAAAGAGAGGCTCTAAAGAAAATCAATAAGTATTATGTAAAACTTTCAGGAGGTATTGCAAGACCGATCACAGAGTTTTATAAGATAGAGCCAAATCTTTCATTTAAAGAGTTTAATAATTCCATCAATAATTTAGATATACATTTAAGAAAACTACGTAATAGTAAAGAGGATTATAAAAAATTATATACTTGGTGTCAAAATCCATTTGTTTACGAATGGTTTGAGCAAAGAAGATTAACTTATGATGAAATAGTGAATAAATACAAGTCAAAATTAAAAGAAAAAAAGCAAGATTTGTATATAATTCAATCAAATCAGCAAGATATTGGGCTTGTTCAGATTTATTCGTTTGATGGTGATCTTGCTGTTCCCTTATTGCATCAGTATAAAAACATTTATGAGTATGATCTATTTATTGGGGAAAGTGAATATTTAAACAAAGGAATAGGTCAGAAGATCATAAATAGTATCAATGATATGCTGTATAAAAAATATGGTGCGGATGCTATTATACTAAGGCCATTTGCCAAAAATGAAAGAGCCATCAAGTGTTATCAAAAATGTCATTTTGAAAAAATATATGAATACCTGGGAAAGGATACTTTAGGACACGAAGAAAATATTTTGGTCTTTTTAAATCAAATGGATCGATGGACATTCGGAATGGATATTGATAAGTTAGTAAAGCTTGTCTGTGATGGTAAAAAAACGACGACTACATCTTTATATGGAATGGATCGTGTTCCTCAAAAAGGTGATCTTTCAGTATTGACAGATGCTAAGAATCAGAGTGTTGCTATTATCAAGACGAAAGAGATTAAAATACGCCCCTTTAAAAATATCACTTGGGATTTAGCAAAGTTAGAAGGGGAAAACAAGTCACTACAAGAATGGCAAAAGATCCATAAGGACTATTTCCAAAAAATAGATTCAAATTTTAATGAAGATACAAAAGTGATATTTGAAGTTTTTGAAGTTACGAAAACATTTTAACAAAGGAGTTGAAAGGCATGGAAAAATTAAAATTTATAAAGCCAACGAAAGAATATGAAGAAGCGGCATATGAATATATACAAGAATTTAATGACTATAATTCTAATATCAATGGAACTGGAGGACTACATAGATATATGCAGCATTATGATGAGTGGCTCCAAAAATTAGAACAAGATCGTAAAGCTACCGAAGACCGTGTGCCTGCTGAAACATTTATGCTGATACGAGAAAGCGACAACAGAATATTAGGTATGGTTAATATTCGTCTTGGTCTCAACAAAGCTTTATTACAACATGGTGGAAATATTGGCTATAGTGTACGTCCAACTGAAAGGAAAAAAGGGTATAATACTTATCAATTATATTGTGCACTTCAATTCTGTAAAGAGCAGGGGTTAGATAAAGTTTTATTGACTTGTAAAAAAGATAATGTTGGTTCCAGTAAGACCATTCAACATTACGGCGGCATACTAGAAAACGAGTTTTTTGATTCATCCGATGGCAGCATAACCCTAAGATATTGGATCGATGTAGAAGAAGGCCTCAAGATCGGTGCCAAGCAATATAAAGATAAACAAAAAGTTCTTAAATAAAACAGGAGCAGTTTATGACAAAAGAGATTCGTTTATATCAGCAGAGAAGAGACACTTGTGCAATTGCATGTATGTTGATGGTTTTGGAATATTATGATTTCATACCAAAAGCTACTTGGGTTTGGGAGAAAAAGTATGACCGTTCTTATCGATCTAAGTATATGACCGGTACACCACTTTCTGCGGTTGCATGGCATTTTGCCAAAAATGGATTAAAAACCAAAATCATTCACTCTGAAGAGCAATTCTTTCATAATCAAAATCATTTTTTAGAAGATTATACATATTCTAGTGCTGTTACAGAATATTGTTCATTTTTAAAGATGGCCAGCCAATATGGGGTGGAAGTTCAAACGGGAGTTGCGCTTGATAGTCAGTTGTTGGAGAAAGAATTAAAAGAAGGAAATTTGGTAATTTTAGCGGGACAGAGAGGGAAGTTTTTACACGCTGTTTTGCTAGGAGATATTCTTGACCAAAAGATTCTTGTCTTTGATCCTCTCGAAAAGATACCCCGTTGGCAGACGAAAGAGCAATTAGAAAATTTTATGAATACTCCTATTGGAAAATGGTGTGTTTGTGTACGAAAAGAAAAACAAAATAGTTGAAAAACATAATAAAAAAGAGTAACATAAGAATAGAATGAATAAAAAAGACATGGGAAGTGAAAATATGCAAGATAAAACAATATTGACCGGAATTCAACCATCAGGTGTGATTACTCTAGGAAATTATATTGGAGCAGTTAAACAGATGGTAAGACTACAGGATGTCGTCAAAAAATCCTATTTATTTGTCGCAGATATGCACGCAATTACGGTGCCACAAGATCCAAAGGAATTACATGAAAATATTCGCAGTTTAATTGCGCTATACATTGCTTGTGGAATCGATCCGAAGAAGAATGTGATCTTTTTGCAGTCTGATAATCCATACCATGCGAGTGTCTCATGGTTATTGGAATGCACAACTCCCTTTGGAGAACTTTCACGCATGACGCAATTTAAAGATAAGAGTAGCAAGAACGTCAACTTTTCTGCGGGATTATTTACGTATCCAGTCTTGATGGCGGCCGACATTTTGATTTATGATGCTGACTATGTACCAGTTGGAATCGATCAAAAACAACACGTTGAATTAGCTCGTAATATTGCTGAACGTTTCAATAAAAAATTCGGTGAGACTTTCAAGATGCCAGAGCCCTATATCTCAGATAGCGGAACCAAGATCATGGATTTACTTGATCCGACCAAGAAGATGAGTAAATCAAGTACGAATCCTCGTTCCGTGATCAAGATACTAGATACCAAAGAAGAGATTGAAAAGAAGATCATGGGAGCTACGACCGACAGCGAGATGAAAATCAAATATGACGAGAAAAATAAACCCGGAATTTCAAATTTGATGAACATTGTGATCTCTCTTACCGATGAGACCATTCCTTCTTTGGAAGAAAAGTTTGAAGGCAAAAATTATGGGGAGTTCAAACGCTATGTTGCCGACGTTGTCGTTGAAGAGTTGGGTAAGATTCAAAAGCGGTACTATGAATTACTTGGCAGTAATGAACTTGATCAAATATTAGAGGAAGCTGCCAAAGAAACGAGAGCCATCGCACTCCAAAAATTCAACGAAATGAAAGTTAAAATGGGACTTTACAAATAGAAATAGGGCATGATGATGCCTTTTTCTTTTATTTTTGCTTGGTTCGTGATACAATAATATTACAAATAAGGAGCTGATAACTTTGAAAGAAAAAGAATGGTATGATGATGAAAACCTCATCACCAGTATGTTGATCGGTCTATTGATATTGATCGTTTTATTGTCGCAATCTTTTGCGATCCGTCACCAATTAGGTTTAGGATTCATTGTAAGATCGTTGCTGAATTACAATTTGATCTATTTGATCTTCTTGGCTTATCTCATCTTGATCAAGACCAAAGTCGGAAAGAGAAATTTCTCTCTTGCCAATGTGGTATTGATCGTCATTCAACTGTTGGTCTGTCTCGCCTCTCTCTTTAATATTTTCCAGGCCCATTTAGTAGACGTCGTGAATTTTTTCCTTAATGCATTCTTGCTGGTCTATATGATCTATGTCTTACTAAAAGGAACGTCGCTTTGGAAAGCGCTTCATCTTGACAAAATCCCTTTTGAAAAACTCAAGAATGACTATTATTTTTATGGAATTACAGGAATTTCTTTTCTACTACTCATCATCCAGATTTTTCTCAATTTAACTTTTGATTCGATTGCGCTATCTTTATTGGAGTGCCTCTTTACTATTGGCTTTAGCCGTTATCTATACTTATTTAAAGTTTATCAAGATGAAAAAGAACTTCCTGAGCAAGAAGCACAACCCCTAAAAGAAGAGCTATCAAAAGAGAAGGCATCAAAAAAGAAATCTAAAAAGGAGGTCAGTGAGTAATGTTTGAAGAGATCGATCGTGAAAACAAAGAATTGCCACACTTATCCAAACTTAGTAATCGCTTTTTAGGCAAACGCAAATTAAATATCTATCAGATTGTAGCTATCGTCGTTTTATGCCTAGGTTTTATTGGCGGAATTTTATTAGGAAACATGATTCCTTCCTGCAGTACAGTTGATCGTTTCGGAATTTGTGCTTCCCCAGAATTCAATATTAGTTTGACTTTATTATCTTGGGCAGGAGTGTTCTTATTTTCCTTATTTCTTTATAGTATTGGACACATTGTGAGCCTTTTAGAGTCAATCAATCAAAAACTCAAATAGAATTTATGGTTTTTTTCTAAAACTAGTTGATTTTACTAATAATTCATGATATTTTATATATGTAAGCATATCACATGCTTAAGAAAATATGGGAGGTATATTTATTATGAAGAAAGTTGAATTAGTTGAAGCAGTAGCTACAAAAACTGGCTTAACAAAAGCAGATGCTACAAGAGCTATCGATGCTACATTCGAAGCAATCACAGGAGCATTAAAAAAAGGAGATAAAGTACCACTAGTTGGATTTGGAACATTCGGAGTTTCAAAAAGAGCAGCTCGTGAAGGACGTAACCCTCAAACAGGTGCTACAGTTCATATCGCTGCAAGAAACGCTGTTTCATTCAAAGCTGGTTCTGCATTAAAAGACGCAGTAAACTAAAAAGCCATCAAGGCTTTTTTCTTTGTCTTAAATGGGGAAGAATTGCTTCTTCCTCGTAAGTTAAAATTGGAAGTAAAGGTCGAAATAATATGAAGTTACTATAATGACTTTTTATAAGAAGTTTGATACAATAAAGATAGGTGAAAAACATGTTACAGACAGCGCTTAAATTATTAACGAAAATTGAAGAAAACGGCTTTCACGGCTATATTGTCGGTGGTTTCGTAAGAGATCATTTATTAGGAATTACTTCTAACGATGTCGACATTACGACCAATGCGACCCCAATGGATATCAAAGCAATTTTTCAAGATGCTGCTTTGCCACAGGAGGATTATGGTTCCATTACCGTCAGAGCCAAAAGTGTTCGTTTTGAAATTACGACTTTTCGAAGAGAGTTAACTTACTATAACAATCGTAAACCGATTGAAATTGAATATATTGACGATTTGCTTGAAGACTTGAAACGCCGTGATTTTACGATCAATACGCTCTGTATGAATGCCGAAGGAAAAGTGCTCGATCTTTTGAATGGTAAAGTAGATATTGAGAAGAAAGTCATTCGTACAGTAGGAAATAGTTATGATAAGTTCTCCGAAGATACCTTGCGTATTTTGCGTGCGATTCGCTTTGCCACGAGTCTTGATTTCACACTCAGTGGGGAAGTAGAAGATGCAATTAAAAAGACCAAACATCTTTTGAAACACTTATCGTATGAACGCAAGCGTCAAGAGTTGGACAAAATCTTTACCAGCAAGAATGTGAAGAAAGGAATCCATCTTTTAAAAGCGTTAGGGCTCGATCAAGAACTCGAACTTACGAGACTTGATCATGTCCATAATTATGACGATGTAGTAGGCATCTGGGCGATGTTGGAAGTAGAGGAACATTATCCTTTTACGACCAACGAGAAAGAACTCATGAAAAAAATTAGAACCGTTCTACCATTAAATAATCTTGACCCTGAGGTTCTCTATCATTATGGTCTCTACGTAAATAGCGTCGCTGCTAGCCAGAAAGGGATAGATAAGAAAGAAGTCACAAGAGCTTATAACGATCTTGCCATTCATGCGAGAAGTGATCTTGCCGTTACTAGTGAAGAGATTTTATCGCACTTGAACAGAAAGCCAGGTCCTTTTCTAAAGAACTTGTATGAAGATCTCGTCCACCTAGTATTAACTGGTAATCTTCAAAACGAAAAAGAAGCGATTCTTTCTTATTGCAAAGAAAACTATCAGACTGCCTAGTGGGGAATCTTGAATAAACGAATGGTTTGTGTTATGATAAAAAGCAACAAGAAAGGTGGAAAAATATGAAGAATGAAAAATTGATCCAATTGCTCAAACAAAAAAATATTGTTATTCCACTTTATATGTTACAATTCTATCCAAAGCTAAATTTGAAGATGGAAGAATTTCTTTTCTTGATGTATCTAGTCAATCACGGGGAGCAATTTATCTTTAATCCCGCTAAGATTGCTGAAGAATATCACGATGAATTATCGGGCGTATTAAATAAGATCTCTGTCTTGACCGATCGTCATTTGCTCCGAGTGGAAGTCATCAAGAATGAAAAAAACGTCATGGAAGAATATGTAAACTTGGAAGATTTCTATCACAAATTATCGCTCTATATGAGTGAGTATTTAAACGAACAGGCCCCTTCTACACAGAGTAATGTTTTCGAGCTAGTGGAACAAGAATTTGGACGTACACTCAGTCCTATGGAATTTGAAATCATCAAAGCTTGGTTAGAGAGCAACATCAGTGAAGAATTGATCAAAGAAGCTCTTAAAGAGGCAACATTCAATGGCGTATCCAATCTTCGATATATTGATAAAATTCTCTATGAATGGGGTAAAAAAGGGATCAAGACCAAGGAAGATGTCGCCCGCCATCAAAACAAGTTTAAGCAGGATAAAAAAGAAAAAAAAGAAACAGAAGTCTTTGATTACGATTGGTTTGAGGATGATGAAGATGAATAAAGTAGCAGAAATCGAAGAATATTTAGATGAATTATTCCCAAATCCTAGATGTGAGCTCAACTATCATAAAGGTTATGAGCTTTTATTAGCGGTTGTCATGAGTGCACAGACGACCGACAAAAGAGTCAACAGTGTAACTCCAATTTTGTTTGACCGCTATCCAACTTTAGAAGAGTTAGGAAATGCTTCTTTGAGTGATCTTGAACAGATCATTAAACCGATTGGCTCATTTCGAAAAAAAGCGTCCTTCATCAAAGAAATTGCTAGAAGACTCCATGAAGAGTTTCATGATCAAGTACCGAATGATAGTGCAGTGTTACAGAGTTTTCCAGGAGTAGGGCGCAAGACCGCCAACGTAGTATTAAGTAATCTCTACGATGTCCCTGCCATTGCCGTAGATACTCACGTCGAACGTGTAAGCAAGCGCCTAGGATTAGCCAAGCAAGAAGATACAGTATTGCAGGTAGAAGAGAAGCTGATGCGCAAGTATGATAAAGCGAATTGGTCCAAACGGCATCATCAGATGGTCTTGTTTGGACGATACTACTGCAAGGCAATTAAGCCCGAATGTGAAGAGTGTCATCTAAAAAATATATGTAAGAAAAAATAAAAAGCACCTTGTGCTTTTTATGCTTTGTTAATCGTCAGAACTTGTTTTAAAGTGTTGGTATAGTTTTTATATTTGATGGTGTAAGTGATCGTGTAGACTCCCACATCTGCCTCGGTCAATGTATAGCCACTAAACGACGTTCCATTACCATCGACCACCGTGCACGTAATCTCGGCTTGACTCGTTACATCTTTATTATTTTCAAGAACAGTTACGGCATTCGCACCAGTAGGGATCGTATAACTTCCTCCACTAGAGAGGGTAATGTTTTCTTTTTCGTTTCCTTTAAGAGAGCTAGAATATTTGGTTTCGCTACCAGAACCTGTTTCTGACGGATCTTTAATGACCGTCGAGGCTGGAGCACTTTGATTACCGTTATAATTCTTATAGACGGCGATAACTTTGTAAACTCCATAAGGATTTTTAGGCTTGCTGATAGTGTAGGTAGTTTTCTCTGTAAAGCCAAGTAATTGATCATTGAAGTAAACATTATATCCAAGAGGACCATAGCTGTCTTTGGCACCAGCCGCATTGACTTTGCTCCAAGTAAGAGTAACTTTATCAGATTTCTCATCATAAGAAGCTTTGAAATTGCTTGGTGTATCTAATTTTTGATATTGACTAGAAGTCTCCGTTGGCTCGGTTCCTTTCTTAAAATATTCATAGAAAATTTGATCACTAGGAGTAGAAGGGCTTGCCAGCATGACAGGACTTGTTCCACTTTCGAGTGCGACGCTTACCACACTGTTAGGAACGGAAAATTGTTTATTATTTTTTTCAAATACTTCTTTTCCAAGCGCTACCCACAATCTGTTTTTCTGATTAGACATCGGCAAGTTGTGAGAGATATAGACCCCGTTTGGATCAATTTCCTCATATCCATACCAAAGTCCCATAGCTAAATCTGGAGTGTAACCGATCAACCAAGAATCGCTGATGGCATCATATGGCATATTGTTTCGTTCCATCGTGGCATCATCATAATTGGTCGTTCCTGTTTTAGCAGCAAAGGTTACTCCTGGGATATACCCAACAGAGACATCTTCAAGTACGCTTGTGATCATGAAAGCTGTAGAGTCGCTCATGACTTGTTTCCCTTCAGAAGCATACTCAATCGTTTCATCTGTATCACGGAAAACCACTTTATTTACAGTGTAAGGTTCATAATAGTATCCACCGTTCGCAAAGGCGGCATAGGCAGCGGTCATGTCGACAGCAGAGACACCATTGAAGGCACCAAGTGCATGCGCTTCATGAATCTTACCATTTTCAATTTCTGGCTCAATTCCCAAACTTTGTACGAATTGAATGATCTTGCTGTTATCTACTTGTTGGAATGCTTTCAATGCCGGAATGTTTCGCGATAAGGATAGCGCAGTTCGTAAAGTCATGCTGCCCATGAATGTACCATCCCAGTTTTGAATGCTCTTTCCACCAGTATAAGAATAAGGTTCATCGACAAATTGATAATAGCCACCATTTTGATAATAACCATAAGTAGAAGCATTGTTGAATTCCATGAGTGGTCCATAATCAAATAATGGTTTGGCAGTAGATCCAGGTTGCCTTTTGTAGGCAACTCCATCAAATGTAGCAAAGTTGAAAGTGTTGGCACCGCTCTTGTGACGTCCAGCTCCGACTGCGATGATCTTTCCCGAATGGACATCCATCAAAGAGACACCGGCTTGAATTACATCATCTGGCCAGTCGAAACCTTCTCCGTTCATTACTCGATTGATTCCCTGTTGTTTAGAACGATCCATGTTGGTATAGACCAGCATTGGTACGACATAAGGGTTGGCACCATAGCGCTTTTGTACTTCTGCAGTTACTGTATCGATATAACCTTGGAATTCATTGCTCTTTTGCGCTGTTGGATTCGCAAGTGCAGATACGGGAATAGAGTTCGCGATCTCTTCCTCTTCTTTAGTAATATAACCATGTCGCCGCATTAGGTAAAGTACGGTTTCCCGACGATTTTCGGCGTTTTCAGCCATTGTATCAGGTCGATAAGCATTTGGAGATTTAAACATACCAGCAAGAATTGCCGCTTCACTCAAGTTCAGATCTTTAACACTCTTGCCAAAGTAAGCTTGACTGGCTTGTTCAACACCATAAAAACTTTCTCCTAAATAGTGATTGTTAACATAAAATTCGATAATCTGTTCTTTTGTATAATTCTTTTCCAATTTGAAGATTGAAAGATAAATATCGGTAAATTTACGAATGATTCCTGCAAGTCCTTCATCTTCGGTAGTCGTAAAACTATTTTTAACAACTTGCATCGAAAGGGTAGAAGCACCACCGGCTCCACTTCGTCCAGCAGCCTGTCCAATGGATGCCGCTAAGAAACGTGGTGCATCGAATCCATTATGTTGAAAGAATCGAGCATCTTCAGTAGCGATGATGGCATCAATCAAAACTTGTGGCAAATCATCGTAACTTACTTTCTCACGCATTTCAGTACCTAGTCGAGTAATCACTTGTCCATCTTTATCATAATAGATCGTCGTCTCTTTTTTCTCAAGACGAGACACATCGAATTTCGGTGCTTGGATGACGACATAGACGAAGAAACCTCCAACGGCTAAACAACCTAAAATAGCAAAGCTCAAGATGACGATAAAACATACATTTAAGATCTTGCGCTGTTTCGTTTTTCCTTTCGTCTTATCTAATAGGCGAGCAACTCCTAAAATCACTCCAATTCCTAATACCATAATTGCCGTAAGCAGCCATCCAATCAAAAAATAACTGACGACAACGACCAATAGAAGTGCTCCTAAAAATAATAACTTTGGATTATTCCATTGAAACTTTTTAGTTGTCGATCTTCTTTGACTATTACTGCTTCTATTTCTACTGTTACTTTTGTGATGCGTATTTTTTCTATTTACGCTTTGTTTTCCATTTCTTTTTTGCATGGTTTCACACCTCCATAAATTTGATCGATCACCTGAAGATAATCGACTCTCGGTTTGATTTTATCACGAATTAAGTACCCTTTTTCCATAAAGTAAGAAAGCGGTACTGATTTTCTTTGCGCCGTTTCTAAAAATGAAAATAGATCTTCTCCTGGCAAGAGATAAGTCTGATTGAGGACTGTAAATCGTACAATCAAAAAACAGATTCCTCGATGTTCTAATATATGACGCATATGTTCAATTTGATGATGATGAATATTGGCAAGCGGGAACGCCGTTTTATGAGTAGTTTCCTTAGCTTCAAAATCAATATATTTTCCTTGATAAATTCCATTGTAATCCGTAGTCGATGGCATTTCAAAAAGTGCTTCTTTAATAATGGCACTCTTCCGTGATGGATAGTCCACTTTTGTAACCTTAATCGGCGTTGGTTTTTTATAGATATAGGCAATATCGTTTTCGCGGTAGTACTCGTTGGTGAGATTTAAGTCTTGTTCTAATCGCATACCTCGGTTGCCATAAATAACATTTTTTTCATTCGTCTGGTGTTTGACAATTCCCTTTGGATACTTCATTTCATCACCTATCATAGATTATACTATAAAATCGCGTTTTTTTCCATCTTTTTTCAAGTTTTCTATTTTTTTCTAAAATCTCTTTTTGACAGCATGAAAATGTCAAAAATAATGCGCATTTTGTCTTAGTTTGTCGAAGATGCTTTCAAAAATTAAAAAATAGGGTAGAGTAGGAAAAGAGGTGAGGGAATGGGAAATTTAGAAGTAATTGCAATCCTGAATCGTATGATTGATGAGACACGTTTCATCCAAATTCAAACGGATCTTGAGAAAATCAAGATGAAAAGTAAGACAATGAATTGACAAATGTCTTCTTTTTTTCTAAAATATAAAGTATAAAGGGATTGGTGAAGAACATGTATCAAAGTAAAGTAAGTTTGTCTCCACAAGATATATTAGAAAAAGAATTTAAAATCGATACGAGAGGTTATCGACTCAAAGAAGTCGATCAATTCCTAGATATCATTATTGGGGACTATGAACAATTTTATGCGATCATTAACAACTTAGAAAAAGAGAAAGAAGAATTGTTACATGAAATTATGTCTTTGAAGCAAGAGCTTCGCAATGCAAAAATGAATATGGAAATTGCTAAGACGACCGATCGCACAGAGGTGAGCAATGTCGATATCATGCGACGTCTATCACACTTGGAAAAAATTGTATACGGAAAAGATGAAGAATAATACTTGGGCAAACGCTGTACTTTTATAGTATAGAGGAAAGTCCATGCTCACAAGAGCTGGGATGCTCTTAGTGTTCGTGCTTAGGGAATTCATAACCTAAGGTAGAGAAATCTAACGGCGCAGAGGCAATCTAAGTTGAAAAATAAGATTGTAGTATGCATAAAGTGCCACAGTGACGATTTTTTAGAGAAATCTAAAAGTGAAACGTTGGTAAACCCCGCGAGTGAGAAACCCAAAATTTGGTAGGGGAACTCTGAGGAAGGAATGATAACGGACTCAGGGACTGCCTAGGCAGTAGATAGATGTTTGCCACTAGTTGAACTAGGACAGAACATGGCTTATAAAGTATTATTTTTTTGAACTTAAAGAGGTGTGAAACTTGAAAGAATTAGGAAAATATTTAGAACAGACGAGAACTCGTCATGGCGTAAGCGTCGACGAAGCAGCCGAAGATTTAGGAATCAGTTCTTCACAAGTTGAAAATATCGAAAAAGGCAATGTTCGTGCTTTCCAAGATGTCTATACGCTCAAAGAATATGTTAAAAATTATGCCAAATATTTAGGATTAGATCCGGATAAAGTATTAGATGAATTTAACGATTTCTTATTTGAACGGACCTCGAAGATCTCTTTAACGGATATTATGGAAGCCGAAGCGAAAAGAAAAGAAAAAGAGGAACCCAAGAAGAAAGTCACTTCACCATATACGAAAACGTTCAAACAAAAACATATCAATCTTGCACCGATCGTTTTAGTGAGTCTAGCGATGATTTTATTGGTGATGATTCTTTATCTCATGGTTCGAAATATTCAAAATACTAGAACGATCGATAGTGAACTACAAGGATCAAACTTTTTAGAGGAGGAACGTTATGAATACACCTACTAAATTGACCATCATGCGAATTGTAATGGCATTCGCCATCGTCCTTTTGTTACTTTTTCCGTTCTACTCCGTAGGAATTGAATTTCCGAAATTCATTATCAGCGGCGTCTATGTGAAAAGTCAATATATCATTGCCGGCATCTTGTTTATTTTAGCAAGCTTTACCGACTTTTTAGATGGATATTTGGCTAGAAAGAACAACCAGATTACGAATACAGGAAAGATGCTCGATGCCATTGCCGACAAGATTTTAGTCAATCCAATTTTGATCATTCTCGCTTATCAAGGTTTAATCAGCCCATGGATTCCAGTGATCATTGTCGTTCGTGATATTACCGTCAATGCGATCAAGATGGAAGCAGCGAGCAAAGGCAAAGTAGTGGCAGCCATTTCATCTGGAAAAATCAAAACAGCAACATTGATGATTGGGATCGCGCTCGTGTTTTTCTATAACTTGCCTTTTGAACTGATCAATCTTCGTGTATCCGACTTTTTATTATATTTTGCAGCAATCATGTCGATCCTTTCAATGATCGAATACTATCAACTCAATAAAAAGTTATTATCAGATCAAAAAGAAGAAAAATAAAAATTGTCATTAAAAAGATCGTGAAAGATCTTTTTTTGTTAAGAGAAAATAAAAAATTGCTGATTTGAAAGGTTCCAAAAAATAACAAACGATTGTTCGAAAAAATGCTTGCTTTTTTATATTTTTTATTGTAGAATGAAATTGTAAGTAAGAAATAGGAGGCATTATGAATAAGACAGTTGACAAAGATAAAGCATTGGAGCAAGTGCTCAGTGACATTGAAAAACAATTTGGAAAGGGATC
>CANPXY010000016.1 GCA_947587115.1 uncultured Bacilli bacterium | reverse complement strand
AAGAAAGAGAGATGAGAACATGGAAAAAGATACAGAATTAGAAAATGCATATGATTCGTCTTCTATTCAAGTATTAGAAGGGTTAGAAGCAGTAAGAAAACGTCCAGGAATGTATATTGGAACAACTAGTGAGCGCGGACTTCATCATTTGGTATGGGAGATTGTCGATAATGCGATCGATGAAGCTATGGCAGGATATGCGGACGATATCGAGGTCATTATCAATCCGGGGAACACGATTACCGTTAAAGATGATGGTCGTGGTATTCCGGTCGATATTCATCCAAAAACAGGAAAATCTACGGTCGAAACAGTATATACGGTCTTACATGCCGGTGGAAAATTCGGAGGGGGCGGATATAAAGTATCCGGAGGACTTCATGGTGTTGGAGCATCGGTTGTCAACGCCTTGTCTGTATGGTTAGAAGTTCGTGTCTATAAAAACGGAAATGTCTATTTTCAAAGATATGAAAATGGTGGACATCCCGTAGAACCGTTAAAAATCATCGACCAATGTGCCCAAGATCGCACAGGAACTACCGTTACATTTAAACCAGATCCTGAGATTTTTACAGAGACGACGGTCTTTCAATATGATATTTTAAAAAATCGTTTGAGAGAGCTTGCGTTCTTGAATCGAGGTCTTAAAATCGTATTGATCGATGAAAGAGAAGATGAGAAAAAAGATGAATTTCTCTATGAAGGTGGAATCAGTGAATATGTTCAGATGATCAATTCAACCAAGACCCCAATTCATCCTACAATCATTGATATTTCTGGGAAGGAAAATGATATTTCTTTAGAAGTAGCTTTACAATACAACGAATCTTATAATCCTAGTATTTATTCTTTTGTAAATAACATTACAACACCAGAAGGTGGAACGCATGAAGATGGTGTTCGCAATTCTTTGACTCGTGTTCTAAATAAATATGCACTAAATAACAAGTTTTTAAAAGAAAACGATGAACCGTTGACGGGAGAAGATGTTCGGGAAGGTATTACGATGATCATCTCTTGTAAACATCCAAATCCACAGTTTGAAGGACAGACCAAAACCAAACTTGGCAATGCGGAAGTTCGAGGCATCGCCAATCGTATATTTTCGGAACAATTTGAACGTTTCTTATTAGAAAATCCAGAAGAAGCCAAAGTGATTATCGAGAAAGCGACTACTGCCACAAGAGCCCGTGTCGCAGCTAAAAAGGCTCGTGAATTGACCAGAAGAAAAGGCGATCTTGATATTACGAACTTTTATGGAAAGTTATCTGACTGTAAGAGCAAAGATGCCACGGTCAGCGAAATTTTCTTAGTCGAGGGAGATTCGGCAGGTGGAAGTGCAATCAAAGGAAGAGATAGCATGACCCAAGCAATTCTACCTCTTCGTGGTAAAATCTTGAATGTTGAAAAAGCACGCCTCGATCGTGCCCTTGGAAACGAAGAAATAAGGACGATCATTACGGCTTTTGGAACAGGAATCGGGGAAGAATTTGATTTATCTAAACTTCGTTATCACAAGATTATCATCATGACCGATGCCGATGTTGACGGATCTCATATTCGTGTGTTGCTTTTAACGCTATTTTACCGCTTTTTCCGGCCCATTGTGGAAGCAGGGCATGTCTATGCAGCTCAGCCACCATTGTTCGTCATTAAGCACGGAAAAACGATTAAATATGTCTTAAACGAGCAAGAGCGTGATGAATATCTTGCAACACTTTCTCCAAATACCAAATATGATATCATGCGTATGAAAGGTTTGGGAGAGATGGATGCCGAGGAACTAAACGAGACGACCATGGATATCAACAAACGTGTCTTACGTCAAATTACAGTCGAAGATGCTTATCAAGCAGACGAAATTTTCTCTAAATTGATGGGAGAAGAAGTAGAACCTCGTCGTAATTTCATTGAAGAAAATGCTACATATGTAGAGAATTTGGATGTATAGGGGGAGCAAAATGGATCGATTAGAAAAAAACAATATTGTTAAAGAAGTGCAAGATTCCTTTTTGGAATATTCAATGAGTGTCATTGTTGCTCGTGCACTTCCAGATTTGCGAGATGGTCTAAAACCAGTACACAGAAGAATTTTATATTCAATGTATGAATCTGGCTATACACCAGATAAACCGCATAAGAAGAGTGCAAGAATTGTCGGCGACGTCATGGGTAAATATCACCCTCATGGAGACTCTAGTATCTATGAAGCAATGGTCCGTATGGCGCAAGATTTTTCTTACCGTTATATGTTGGTCGATGGCCATGGTAATTTTGGAAATATCGAGGGATATGGCGCTGCTGCCATGCGTTATACCGAATCTCGATTATCTAAGATTTCTTTGGAATTATTGCGCAATATCAATAAAAATACCGTAAATTTTGTACCAAACTTTGATGAATCGGAAAAAGAGCCAGAAATTTTACCATCCCGTTTTCCTAACATTTTGGTCAATGGTACTACTGGTATTGCCGTTGGTATGGCCACCAATATTCCACCGCACAATTTAAAAGAAGTAATCGATGGTTGTGTAGCTTATATTGATAATCCAGATATCGATTTAGATGGACTTATGCAATATATCAAAGGTCCGGATTTTCCAACGGGAGCAATTATTTTAGGAAATAGTGGTATTCGTAAAGCATATGAAACCGGTCGGGGAACGATTACCATTCGAAGCAAGGCGACGATAGAGGAAAAAAATGGCAAACAACAGATCATCATTGATGAAGTTCCTTATGGAATTAACACTTTGGAATTAAAGAATAGGGTAGCAGAACTTGTTCACAACAAGACGATCGATGGAATCGCAGATTATCACTCTGATTTGAAAGATGGTATCAAAATTACGATCACCCTCAAAAAAGATGCAAATGCTCAGGTGGTCTTAAATCAATTATATAAGCATACTGCCTTTCAAACTTCTTATGGAATTATCTTCTTGATGCTTGATCAAGGAGTTCCAAAAACCTTAGGTTTAAAAGATATTATTGTTAAATATATCGATTACCAAAAAGAAGTTATCGTTCGTAGAACGCAGTTTGATTTAGATAATGCGGAACGTCGTGTTCATATTTTAGAAGGGTTAAAGACCGCATTAGATCACATTGATGAAGTTATTCAGTTGATCAAAGCATCGAAAGGCGATGACGAGGCTCGCGATGGACTTATGCACAAGTTTGGCTTGAGTGAAGCGCAAGCCAATGCGATACTTGAAATGAAATTGCGTCGCCTTACTGGATTAGAACGTGAGAAAATTGAAAGTGAAATCGAAGAATTGTTAAAATTAATTCATGATTTGAAAGAAATTTTAAGTAGCAATGAAAAAGTTTTAGCGGTTATCAAAGAAGAATTGTTAGAAATCCGCGACAAATATGGCGATGAACGTCGTACTCATATCGATATGACAGCGATTGAATATATCGAAGACGAATCTTTGATCCCAGTAGAAGATATTGTTGTAACTTTGACAAACAAAGGTTATATCAAACGTGTTCCTGTGGATACTTACAAGACACAAAACCGCGGCGGAGTTGGAATTCGTGGAATGGCAACAAACGAGGAAGACTTTGTTGAACATTTGATCTCTATGAAGACGCATGATTACTTGTTATTCTTCTCTAATCAAGGTCGTGTATATCGCATCAAAGGGTATGAAGTTCCAAGTTACGGCCGTCAATCAAAAGGTTTGCCAATTGTTAATTTATTATCACTAGGCAAGGATGAGTACATTAGTTCGATGCTGTGTGTCAATGCGGATGAAGAAGAGGCTAAATATTTGTTGTTCGTTACTCGCAAAGGTTTAGTAAAACGTACGTCTTTATCGGAATTTGAAAATATTCGTATCGGTGGAAAAATCGCGATTACTCTTAAGGAAGATGATGAATTGATCACTGTAAAGAAGACGACAGGAACTAATGAAATTGTCATCGGTGGAAGCAACGGTCGTATGGTGCGCTTTGTGGAAAACGAAATTCGTTCTATGGGACGTAGCGCTTCTGGTGTTAAGGGTATGGAATTGGATTCTGCAGTGGTCGTTGGCGCAGAAGTTATTAATCCTGATCAATTGATATTGATCGTTACTGAAAATGGTTATGGAAAACAAACTCCGATCGAAGAATACCGTTTGACGCACCGTGGTAGCAAAGGTGTAAAAGCATTGAATATTACGGAAAAAAATGGAAATATGATTACTTTGAAATGTGTATCTGGTGATGAAGATTTGATGCTTATTACGGATAGTGGTGTAATTATGAGAATGCCAATGGATCAAGTATCCACTTTACGTAGAGCAACGCAAGGGGTACGATTGATTAATCTTAAAGATCAACAAAAGCTTGCAGCTGTATCACCAATCGCAAAAGCATCTGTGGATAACGAAGAAAACGAAGTAGCAGAAGAAGTGGTAGAAGAACCATCCGCTGAATAAAAGGGCTTATATAAAAGCCTTTTTTTGTATAAAATTATTTCCCGGGAAATAATTTAAGCGCATTTAGTACTATTTTATATAGAAAAAGCATAAAATAATAGTTATGTTTCACGTGAAACTAGCAAATTATTTATTAACAAACCTTTATTGTTTGTAAAAATTTATTTGATTAAAAATATTTATTGTTAAAATTAATAAAGTACAACTTCGGATTAAAATAATGTATTAAAACACTTACTTTTGCATATAATTATAGATTAAGTTTCACGTGAAACATCTTGTTTATGATCTAAATGAAGTTATTCATATACTTATTTCATAATTTTTAATAATAATTTGTTATTTTTATCAAATTTTTTGTGCATTTTATTTCCCGGGAAATAATTTGATCACATTTTGTACTATTTTATATAAAGAATACATAAAATAATAGTTATGTTTCACGTGAAACTAATAAATTTTTTATTATTGAATCTTTCTTATTTTATAGAAATTTATTTAATTAAGAACGCTTATGTTTGTTATTAAACTAGTTAAATGCTACTTTAAATTAAAATAATGTATTAAAATGCTTGCTTTTACATATGATTATAGATGAGGTTTCACGTGAAACGTTTTGTTTAGACCATAAATAAAGAGTTTCTTATAGTTATTTCATGATTTTTGATAAGAGTTGGCTATTATTGTAGGCTTTTTACCAATTTTATTTCCCGGGAAATAATTTTGTATAAAAAGGTTAATTAGAAATAAAGAATAATCATATTGTTATGTACCGTTTTGTATGATAATTTCTTGCGTTTTTTAAATATGTATAATAAAATTGTATTGTGCAATGAGAAAATTTGGAACTGAGTCAGGATCGGAAGATAGCAGCTCTAACATTTTCTTCTCATGTGCACTATTTTTTTGGAGTGATTATATGGAAAAATATATAGATTTGGCCTTAAAAGAGGCTAAGAAGGCTTATGAAAAGGATGAAGTACCGATTGGTGCGGTCATTGTTAAAGATGGTGTGGTAATTTCAAAAGCACATAATTTAAAAGAAAAAAACTGTTCTGTTACCAAACACGCTGAATTGATTGCGATTGAACGGGCATGTAAAAAACTAAAAAATTGGCGCTTGGATGGCTGTGATATCTATGTTACTTTGGAGCCGTGTCCAATGTGTGCCAGTGCCATTCAACAGGCTCGAATCCAATCGGTCTATTATGGAGTTGGTTGTGGAAATTCTGAAACGAGCGCTATTGTGGAAAAAATATTTCATACAGTGGATCGAAACAAGCCGGTAGCTGAAATTGTGAACTGTGAAAATGCACAATGTAAGGATTTATTACAGAAATATTTTAAAGAAAAAAGATCCACAAATTTATAGTGCTGAATATCAATGTGTGTTATAATAAATATAGATTATTTGGACAGGGGGCATTCGTATGTACCAAGCTTTATATCGTAAATATCGACCA
This sequence comes from uncultured Bacilli bacterium, assembly GCA_947587115.1. GTDB lineage: Bacteria > Bacillota_I > Bacilli_A > RF39 > UBA660 > CANPXY01. The sequence continues at coordinate 13,293 of CANPXY010000016.1, read as the reverse complement.
CAAAAATTCGAAGATGTCGTTGGCCAAAACGCGATTGTTACTACGTTAAAAAACGCCCTTATTGCCAATAAAACCAGCCATGCTTATTTGTTTTATGGACCTCGTGGTACAGGAAAGACCACCATGGCCAAATTGTTTGCGAAAGCTATTAATTGCCAAGATCCTCAAGAGGGTGAACCTTGCAACAAATGTTCGAGTTGCCAAGAGTTTGTTCGTAGAGAATGCGTAGATATTGTGGAAATCGACGCGGCTTCTAATAATGGTGTGGATGAAATTCGTGAATTAAAAAATAAGATTAATTTGTTACCTTCGTCATTAAAATATAAAGTTTATATTATCGATGAAGTTCATATGCTTTCTATAGGAGCTTTTAACGCATTGTTGAAGACTTTGGAGGAACCGCCTGGACACGTTGTTTTTATTTTGGCCACTACGGAAATTCATAAAGTTCCCGCTACGATTGTATCGCGTTGTCAGTGTTTTCCTTTTCACAAAATTGATGTTGCTGATATTATCGCTCGCTTAAAACAAGTTGTGGAAAAAGAGCAGATTCGTATCGAGGATGATGTTTTAAGAGAAATTGCGCTTGCATCCGATGGTGGAATGCGTGATGCCCTTGGTCTTTTGGATCAGTTGAGTGCTTATTCCCAAGATCTAATTACGCTTGAGACTTATCAAAATGCACGAGGTACACTTAGCCAGACAGAAATTGAACGCTTTTTAAATTGTTATTTTAGCGGTAATATTTCTGAGATGCTGAATGAAATTCAATTATTTGAAAAAAATGGTCGTGATTTACTTCAAATCTTAAATCAGGCGACACAATATTTGCGAAATAATCTGGTATCATTTTATGTGGACCACCAAGAGTTAAAATATGATCATGATGAAATGCTTCGTGCGATCTTAGATATCGATCGTTTACAGAACGCAATTAAGAAAACGGAAAATGTTAAGATTATATTTGAAGTTGGGATGATCGATATGATGCAAAAAAAAGGAAAAATTATTTCCCGGGAAATAAAAATTCCAGAAAAGCAGGTGGAAAAAAATCCACTAAAAGAAGAACCAACGAGCAAAACTCCTTCCCAAAATTTAACGCCAGTGGAAAAACCTCAGGAACCTCCGTTGGAAAAAGAAGTTCCTAAGAAAGCAGTGGTGTCAGACCAAAAACAACAATATAATCAACAACTTTTTGATATTCGAATCAACAATGCACTCGCTAAGGCGTCGAAAAACTTGCTTACAGAAATGAAACAAAAATTTGAAAAGTTGAAAGATTATATCTTTGATACACAGATTGGTTATTTGATCTGTATGCTTGTTGATGGAAAACTTCGTGTTGTCAGCGAAGAAAATATGATTATCAGTTATGAATATCCATCGATGGTTGAACAAGCTCGAGAAAAAGAAGAGTTACTAAATGAGCAATTAAAAAAAATTATTGATGTCCAATGTCATTTGTTATTTGTTACAGATGAAAAATGGGAAGAATTAAAGAAAGATTATATTGCCAAACGTGATTCTAAAGATGCTTATGTCTATATAGAGGAGCCAGTCTTTACACCTGTTGAAGTTGAGTCTAATGATCCATCTTTGGATTCTTTAGAAAAAGAAGCGCCGGATGATGTCTATTCGTCAGCGGTAGCGTTATTTGGCGATCGTGTCAAAATAGAGGAGGAATAAATATGAATTTACAAGCAATTATGAAGCAAGCGCAAGCAATGCAGAAAGATATGATGAAAGCAAAGGAAGAGATTGATCAGACACTTTTCGAAGGAACTAGTTCTTTTGTTAAAGTAACGATGGATGGCACTAAGAAACTCACAAAAGTAGAAATTTCTAAAGATGCCAGTTTGACGGAAGAAGATTTAGAAGCCTTAGAAGATATGATCTTGTTGGCAGTGAATGATGCGATGCAGAAAGTTGATCAATTAACAGAAGAAAAGATGGGCAAATATACCAATGCTATGCCAGGGTTGTTCTAGTTATGTATCCAGATAGTATTAAAAATTTAATTGAGGCTTTTAAATATTTCCCAGGAATTGGGGAAAAGACCGCGGAACGTTTGGCTTTTTCAGTACTTGATCTCGATGATGAGAAAGTGGATCTTTTTGTCGACAGTATGAAGACCATAAAATCATCGATTCATCCGTGTCCTGTGTGTAATACGTTAACTGAAAACGAAAAATGCAATGTCTGTATGGACCAGTCTCGTAACCAAAAGGTTCTTTGTGTTGTTGAAGATGCCAAGAGCGTCTTTCTCTTTGATCGATTGGGAAGTTATCATGGAATGTACCATGTTTTATCTGGATTGATCTCTCCGTTAGATGGAGTTAATCCAGAAGATATTGGAATTGAAAAACTAGTGGATCGTATCAAAAAAGATCATTTTGAAGAAATTATTCTGGCGTTTAAGCCAAGTATCGAAGGTGAAACAACCGCCTTATACATCAAGAAAATCTTAGAAGGCCTCAACATTACAATTTCGCAGATTGCCAACGGTATACCAATGGGTGCCGATATGGAATACATTGATGCACTTACGCTCGAACGGGCTCTAACGGATCGCAAGAAAATATCATAATCACCTCGTCCGATCATATGGTATAATAGAGGTGATCAAGTGAAGAAAATATTGTATATTTTAAGAAGATTTATTTTAAGTGCTTTTATCTTATATGGTTATAATTTTATTGCTGCTTCATTTAATCTTGTTGTTCCAATGAACTATATCACCATCGGCTTGGTAGGAAGTTTAGGGGTACCTGCCTTGTTTGCACTTATATTATTAAAAATAATTGCCTTTTGAGGTGAGACGTATGCTTACAGAATTTCAGGATAGTCAACGTCAGTTTGTGGATTATGTCGATCATGTCCTAACGACGACGAACAAGTTATCTCATGCATATTTGATAGAAACCAATTCTTTCTCTAAAAGCAAAGAACTGGTTTTTGCTTTTGTAAAAAAACTCTTGACTTCGACGGTCTCTTCTGAAGAAGAGGTTGCTCGTGTATGCAATTTAATTGATGAAAACGGCTATTCTGATCTTGTAATTATCGAACCCGATGGGGCGTGGATCAAAAAAGAACAACTTTTAGATTTACAATCAAAATTTAAAACGAAATCTATTTTCGGTGGATATCGGGTGTATGTAATCTTTCAAGCGGAAAAGTTAAATGCTTCGTCGGCCAATACGTTATTAAAATTTTTAGAAGAGCCAGAAGAAGGAATTATTGCGGTTTTGGTGGCCAACAATCGTTATCAATTAATCGATACCATTCGATCTAGATGCCAAGTGCTATCCCTTGTTCGGGATTTTAGTGCTGCCAATGCTGCACTAGATACACCGATTCTTGATTTTCTAGAATCTATTTATGTGAATCAAGAAGGGACGATTGCCTTTGTAAATGAGCTTTGGTATCCTTTCTATAAAGAGAAAGATGAATATAAAGAAGCCGTCCAACGAATGAAGCATCTTTATATTGATCTTTTAGAAAAAGAAAATGATCTTGTTTTTTTAACAGAACAATATGGACAAGCTATTCAAAAGATTATTGAAAAAACGTCTATTCATGATATAATACGAAAGTTGAAAGTGTTGGAAGAAGCAGAGAGGCGACTAACCTTTAATGTCAATTTAAAGTTGTGGCTCGATCAATTCATTATTGATCTTTGTGTAGGAGGTATGGAAGATGTATGAAGTTGTAGGAATTAGTTTTTCTAAAAATGGAAGAGTCTATTATTTTCAATCAAATCATTTAGAGTTGCCAAAAGGAAGTCATGTCGTCGTCGAGACCGAACGTGGGCTACAATATGGGACGGTCGTCATCGAGCCATACCAGGAAGATGAGAAGAATTTGATGCTTCCACTAAAAGAAATTATAAGAGTAAGCACTAAGGAAGATGACCAACAATATCAAAAAAATTTAAAGGATGCCGAGAAAGCGTTACGGGATGCGAAGAGATTGGCAAAAGATCTAGACTTGCCTATGTCTTTTATCAATGCCTCTTTTGTATTAAATAGAAGCCAACTGTTGTTTAATTTTGTGGCCGAAGAGCGGATTGATTTTCGTGAACTCGCTAAAAAGTTGGCCCAAATCTATAAAACTAGAATCGAATTAAGACAAATTGGAGTCCGTGATAAATCGAAAGAGATTGGTGGTTTAGGGCCTTGTGGCCGAATGTTATGTTGTAATTTGTTCCTTAAGGATTTTAACAGTGTATCGATCAACATGGCTAAAAATCAATATTTGGCTTTAAACCCTACAAAGATTAATGGGGTATGTGGAAGACTTTTATGTTGTCTTAACTATGAAGATGAACTATATACCGAGTTAAGAAAAGGAATGCCAGAAGTTGGAGCTTTGGCCCAGACACCAAACGGAATGGGTAAAGTCTTATCAGTAGATTTGTTCAAGCGGACTTACAAAGCAGAATTAAAAGACAAACAGGTTGTCGAAGTCAGTGTGGAAAAATAAATGGAATGCTTAAATGATCTTTTAGGGTATCCTAATCGAAAAATTTATCAAAATACAGATTGGTTTGCTTTTTCTCTCGATTCTGTTTTGTTAGCGAATTTTGTAACAATTTTACCTCGAACGAAAACAATTTTAGATATAGGTACAGGTACAGCACCCATTCCTTTAATTCTGTCTTTAAATACGAAAGCCAAAATTGTTGGAATTGAAGTCCAAGAAGATCTTGCGCATCTTGCTTTAAAATCGGTACAGTATAATCAATTGGATGATCAGATTTCGATTGTCCAAAAAGATGTCCAATCTTATGCGGAAGAAATGGAATCTGATAGCTTCGATGTCATCGTCTCGAATCCTCCTTACTTTAAAGTAGAAAAAAATAATTTTCATAATCAGGATTTGCATAAGACTTTGGCTCGTCATGAAGTGGCGTTATCTCTCGAAGAGTTATTTCAATGTGTTAGAAAACTGTTAAAAAATGATGGCGTTTTTGCAATGGTCCATCGTCCGGAGCGACTTTTAGAAATTCTAGATCTTTATCGACAATATGGATTGGAGCCGAAGAAGATTCAATTGGTGTATCCAAAAGAGGGGAAAGATGCGCATATGGTGTTGATCGAAGGAGTGAAACATGGAAAACCAGGACTCCGTTTGTTGGCGCCGTTAATTATTCACGATTCAAACAATCAATATACCCAAGAATATAAAGACTTTATTAAGGAGGGAGAAAATGAGCCAAAAGAGTTATGATGGCCGTGCAAGTTTATACTTGATTCCAACGCCAATAGGAAATTTACAAGATCTTACCTTACGCGCGATCGACACGATTAAAATGGTTGATTTTCTATTTTGTGAAGATACGAGGGTAACGGATCAGTTGCTTCATCAACTACATATAAAAAAGAAATTGATCGGGTGTCACGATCATAACGAAGATCAGGTCAAAGAATCGGTACTCTCTTTTTTAGAGGAAGGAAAAAATATCGGTTTAGTGACCGATCGAGGAACACCAATTATCAGCGATCCTGGCTATAAAGTCGTATGTGCAGTAATCGAGCAAGGGTATAATGTGATCGGGTTGCCAGGACCTACGGCTTTAATACCAGCCTTGATTACTTCCGGATTACGTCCGTCTCCATTTTTGTTCTATGGCTTTTTAAATGCGAAGTCCACTCGTCGAGAGAAAGAATTAGATCAATTGCGCAGATTTCCATATACTATGATTTTCTACGAAGCTCCACATCGAATCTTAGATACATTGACTAGTATTCAAAAGGTGTTGGGCAATCGTCGGGTCAGTGTTCATCGGGAAATTTCTAAAATGTACGAGGAGATCTACCGTGGTACGGTCGAAGAGTTGATCAAAGAAACTTCTTCTATGCGAGGAGAAATTGTCTTGATCGTCGAAGGAGATACGACCCAAGAAGATTATCAGGAGCTTACGATCTTGGAACATGTTCAGTTGTATTTAGAAGATGGGCTCACGGAAAAGGAAGCAATCAAGAAGGTGGCACTAGAGCGAAATCTTGCGAAATCCATCGTCTATAAAGAATATCATACAGGGAAGTGAGAAAATGAAATGTATTATTGGTCTTGGAAATCCAGGAAAAGAGTATGACCATACGCGCCATAACGTTGGCTTTCGAATGGTTGATGCTTATGCGAAGCAGTATCAACTTACGATCGACAAAGAAAAAATGGGCGCACTGTATGCAGAATTCACGAAAGATGGAGAAAAAGTACTGTTGGTCAAGCCACAATCTTATATGAATTTATCAGGAGAAGTGGTACGTCGGTTTGTCGATTATTTCAAAATTGATCTTGCGGATCTACTGATTGTTCACGATGATTTAGATCTTTCGCTCGGCAATTTTAAATTGAAAGAGACTGGTAGCAGTGGGGGACACAACGGTCTTAAAAATATTGAACTTCATCTAGCAACCCAAGATTATAAACGCTTGAAAATTGGAATTTCCAATGATACTTCGATTGATACAAAAGATTATGTATTAGGAAAATTTCGCTCGGAGGAAGAAGAAGTTTTAAATCAATTACAACCGACGATTATGATGATCTTTGATAAGTTTCTAAGTGTTCCTTTTTCATCTTTAATGAATCAATACAATCGCAAAAATGGGTGATAAAATGAGCTTTTATGATCAATTCATCAAAATTGATAAAACAAATAACATCGGTATCACAGGTCTTACCGATGAGTTTTTTGCTGTCTATTTATCACAACTTTTAAGACAGAAACAGAAAAATGTGCTCGTCTTGACTTCTACTTTATTTGAAGCAAACAAAATTTTTACTTCTCTATCTAGCTATACAGACCAAGCATTATTGTTTCCAATGGACGATTTTTTAACTAGTGAAGCCATGGCGATCAGTCCTGATTTGATGGTCACACGTCTTGAGACGATCGAGGCAATAAGGGAGCAACAGCCAGTGATCGTCATTGCCAACTTGATGGGCTATCTTCGTTATTTACCAACGGTTCAAGTCTATGAAGACAACATTTTGAGATTGAAGATCAACGACGAAGTGGATCTTGACTTTTTAAAGAAGAAACTTTCTGCCATGGGGTATCGTCGTGAAACGATCGTTACCAAGACAGGAGAAGTTGGAATTCGCGGCTTTATTATCGATGTGTTTCCTATTAAAGAGGAACATCCAATCCGTTTAGAGTTTTTTGGTGATACGATCGAGTCCATCCGCTATTTTGATGAAGAGACACAAAAGTCAATTCATACGATCGATCAAATAGAGATCCGTCCCAATCAAGAGAATTTATTGTCTGATCCTCTTGAATCAATGGATTTTCCTCATAAAGAGTTAAGAATGCGTTCTAAAAAGGTCGCTTCTATTTTAGATTATCTAGAAGACCCGATAGTAGTCTATAAAGATTACAATCAAATCAAGCGATCTTATCAAAATTTAATGGAAGAAGTATTCGAGTATCAAAGCAATCGTGATCAAGATTTTCATGATGCTTATATGTTTTCTTTCGAAGAAATCCATCCGCAAGAAGAACTCTATTATTTTTCTTTAGATAATCTACCGACAGGAATTAAGTTGGATGATGTGATCTCGTATGATGCGAAAGAAGTTCCGAACTTTAATGAAAATGTCGAGTTGATTCGCAAATATTTAAAGGAAGCACGAGAGCGTGGCAAGACCGTTCTTATCTGTCTTCAACACTATCAAATTAAGAATTTTATCAGGCATTTACAACTTCCGTATGTTCTTACGGATGAAAATTCTATCCAACCAGGTGCGATCAACATTCTAGAAAAAGATCTTAGTCATGGCTATACTTTTGCTAGCTATGTAGTTCTTACGGATAAAGAGTTGTTCCGGGTGGTAGAAACCAAGAAAAAATATAAGACGAATTTTAAGTATGCCGCCAAAATCAGTGATATTAACAAGTTAAATGTTGGCGATTATGTAGTACACAACGTCCATGGTATAGGAATCTATAATGGAATTAAGACGCTCAGCATGGATTCGATCCAAAAAGATTATTTGGAAATTATCTATCAAGGAAAAGATAAATTGTATATTCCGGTAGAGAAGATCGATTTGATCAGTAAATATGCTGGAAAAGAAGGAACAGTTCCTAAGATTCACAAGTTGGGTGGAAGTGAATGGCAAAAAACCAAACTACGTGTTCGAAATAAAGTAAAGGATATTGCCGATAAGCTCATTCATCTTTATGCGGAACGTGAGCTGAAGAAAGGATTTATGTTCTCAAAAGATACTGCGATGCAAGAGCAGTTTGAGCAAGACTTTCCTTATACCCCAACGAAGGACCAGCTTCTAGCAGCCAAACAGATCAAAGAAGATATGGAATCCAGTGTACCGATGGATCGCTTGCTCTGTGGGGATGTTGGCTACGGAAAGACCGAAGTAGCCTATCGGGCAGCTTTTAAAGCGATCATGGATGGGAAGCAAGTGTTGTTTTTATGTCCGACGACGATCTTATCGAATCAACACTATGAGAATGCCAAAGTGCGTTTTCAAAACTTTCCTGTCAATATTGCGCTTTTAAATCGTTTTACCTCTGCCAAAGAGACAAAAAAAATTTTAAATGATCTAAGTAATGGTTTGGTCGATATGGTCATTGGGACCCATCGATTGTTGAGTCCTGATGTCAAACCGTCTTCTTTAGGACTTTTGATCATCGATGAGGAACAACGTTTTGGGGTCACGCATAAGGAGCGCATTAAAGAATATAAAACGAACGTCGACGTTCTTACGTTGACCGCAACCCCAATTCCTCGAACGCTCCAGATGTCGTTGGTAGGAATTCGCAGTTTATCGTTAATTGAGACCCCGCCAGTCAATCGTTATCCTGTGCAAACTTATGTCGTAGAAGAGAATGAACAGATTATCAAGGATGCCATCTACAAAGAACTTTCCCGCAATGGGCAAGTGTTCGTGCTCTATAATCGGGTCCAATCGATCGAAGAGAAGATGCGTCATCTTCAACAGTTGGTACCAGAAGCACGGATGGTAATTGCGCATGGTCAGATGACGAAGATCGAGCTAGAAGATTGCATGTTAAAATTTATCAATCACGAATATGATGTCTTGCTCTGTACGACGATCATTGAAACTGGAATCGACATTCCCAACGTCAACACCTTGATCGTCTTGGATGCGGATCACTTTGGCTTGAGCCAACTTTATCAAATTCGTGGTCGTGTTGGACGAAGTGATCGAATTGCCTATGCTTATTTGATGTATCAGCCAACGAAAATGTTGACAGAAACGGCAATTAAGCGCTTGAACGTCATCAAAGAGTTCACAGAATTAGGTAGCGGCTTTTCCATTGCGACCCGTGATTTGTCGATTCGAGGAGCCGGAGATATCTTGGGAAGTGAACAGGCCGGCTTTATCGATACCGTCGGAATCGATTTATATTTAAAGATTTTGAATGAAGAAGTAGAAAAGTTAAAACACGGTACCGCTTTTGAACAAGAGGAAGAAGAAGAGCCAGTCAGTGAAATGCCACTTTTGAATGTGGATACGCACATTGAAGATCGCTATGTCGATGAAGCGGAATTAAAGATTGAAATTCATCAGAAGATCAATCAGATTGATTCTTATGAAAAACTTTTGGAAGTAAAGAGCGAACTAGAAGACCGCTTTGGAAAATTGTCCGAAGCAATCATTGTCTACATGCATGAAGAATGGTTTGAAAAATTGGCCGAGCAGTTGCACGTGCATTCTGTTCGTCAGACCAAAAATTCCATCGAAGTGTTCTTCGATGAAGAAACTACACAGAAAATCGATATAGAACAACTCTTTGTCGACAGTTTTAAAATTACGCCAATGTTCCGTTTTCAGTCCAAAAATAATCACTTAGTCATCATCTTAGATACCATAAAATTAGAACGTCATCCTGTCTATTATCTTATTGAATTATTGTCAAAAGTGACATATAAATAGTGTTCTTTTGCTTGACGATTTTTAAAATGGTTGTTATTCTTGTTATAGTAGAGAAGGGTGAATGAATGAAAGACCAATTACAAGAAATTCAAGAACAACATCAGAAAAATTATCGTATGGCAATCATGGATACGATCGATGAAAATACCGATGGGCTCGTTCAAGAAGATCTCGAGGCGCTTTTTAATGATGCTCCTTTAGAATCGATGGATCTCTTGGTTGGGAAAATTACCATGCGGGCACGACAAGATCATGTCATCCTATCTCATGAACGGCTTTTAGAAATGGTTCAAAAATTTAGAACAGAGATGAAACAGGAACTTCCTAGTATTGGAAATTACCGTAAAGAACAATTAAAAGGCCAATTTGGTCTGTTGCTAGATCAAAAAGAGGAACAGACTTCTTCCGATACAGAAGAATGTTTAGAGCAAGTTCGAGATACACTCCACCAACGCTTTCAAAAAACTTTCGAAGAGCATTTGGCAAGAGACTTGGTAGAAGAACTTCCAACGTTGCTTAATGAATCTAAAAATCAAGATCCTGTTCAAAATGAATCGTTTCTTACCGAGACGAACACTTATTTAACTACGCGCTATCAAGAACAGATCTTAACGATGTTTATCGATAAAGTTACATTTAAAGACCAAATTTTAAAAAATCGGCTTATGGAACATGCGGCCCGCCATCAATTTACGATGGACCATTCTCATCTGTTGCAGGATGATGCCAAAAAACCGATTGCGAAAACAGATAAAAGATCCTAAAATTATTGAAGATCCATAACGGATCTTTTTTTGTTTTCAATTTACAATATGGAAATAATTACCAAGGGAAATTTTTTCTAGAAATATTATAATAAATATAGAAGAAAAGATATCAAAGAAAAGATTAGCTTTTTTTAGTATAAAGTTATGATAATTACAGACAATAAGTTATAGGTAAGAAAGTGAGGAATACAAATGAAGACAACAGGCGTAGTAAGAAGAATAGATGATTTAGGAAGAATTGTCATTCCAAAAGAAATTCGTAGAACGCTACGTATCCGTGATGGTGAGTCGTTAGAAATTTATGTAGACAAAGAAGTAGTAGCATTGAAGAAGTATTCCCCTATGGATAACTTGGAAGATATTTCGAAGAGCTTTGTCGATGCAATTTATCAGTCTGTTCAACAAAATATTTTAGTGACGGATCGCGATCGAATTATTGCGGTGGCGGGAAGTCTTAAGAAAAAATATTTGGGAAAGCCAATCAGTTCTTATTTAGAGCACGTAATTGAAGAGCGAGAAGATGTTGTTCAAAAGGAAACGAAATCCCTCGAGCTTATCAACGGTATGCAAGAAGAGGGCTCTTATGTTTTAAATCCAATTCTTTCGAATGGAGATAGTATCGGACTTGTGATCATTCTGTCTCACGATCGTCCAATCAGCGATATGGAAGAGAAGATCGCACGCATTACCTCCCAATTTTTGGAAAAACATATTGAAGAATAAAAAAGAATATGATATAATCATTTCATCTTAAAAACGAAGAAGAAAAGAGTACATATCATTTTTTTTATAGAGAGCTTTTGGATGGTGGAAAAAAGTAAAAAGAGGATATAGAAGATGGTTTTGGAGTTGATTTGTCGATAGGTAGGCAAGTCCGTTCGTGACGTTATAACGTAGAGATAGAGCAATCTATGAATTAAGGTGGTAACACGGTATTTCGTCCTTAGAAATATCGTGTTTTTTTAGGAGGTTTTTATGGGAAGACGGTTTGAAAAAATAAGTTTTCAACAGTTTCAAAAAGATATCGCGGACGATATGGAATTATATTCGAATCATGTGTTGCCAAGACGCATGACGAAACATAGTGCAGGATATGATTTTACGTCGATCGTGGATGTTGTGCTTCAACCTCATGAAATTAAAAAGATTCCGACCGGAATTAAAGCGATGATGAATCCTGATGAAGTGTTGTTACTCTTTGTTCGAAGCAGCATGGGTTTTCGCTATAATGTACGCATGGTCAATCAAGTAGGCGTCATCGATCAAGACTATTATAATAATATAGACAATGAGGGACATATTTTTATAAAACTTCAAAACGAAGGAGATGTTCCTTTTGAAATCAAGATTGGCGACCGGATCGCACAGGGTGTATTTACCAAATATTTGACGGTCGACGATGAAGAAGAAATCCAACAACAACGTGATGGGGGCGTTGGATTTACAACGACAAAGGAGGGTTAATATGAAACCAAAATATTATATTTCAACAGCAATTGCCTATACGTCCGCGAAACCACATATTGGAAATACTTATGAAATCGTTTTAGCGGATGCGATTGCTCGGTACAAACGATTGACGGGGTACGACGTCTATTTTCAGACTGGAACGGATGAACATGGGCAAAAGATCGAACAGAAGGCGAAAGAGGTTTCGAAAGCGCCACAACAGTTCGTCGATGAGATCGCAGGAGAAGTCCAAAAAATTTGGAACGTCATGGACACGAGCTATGATCGCTTTGTTCGAACTACGGATCCTAAACATATGGAACAAGTTTCCAAAATATTTGAAAAACTTTATAAACAAGGAGATATTTATAAAGGAAAATATGAAGGACTCTACTGTACGCCTTGTGAATCGTTCTTTACAGAATCACAACTCATCGATGGTAAATGTCCCGATTGTGGTAGAGAAGTCTCTTATGCAAGTGAAGAAGCGTACTTTTTAAAACTATCGCATTATTCCAAATGGTTAGAAGAATATATTGAAAGTCACCCAGATTTCATTATTCCAGAAAGTCGAAAAAATGAAATCATGAACAACTTTATTAAGTCTGGGTTACAAGATCTTTGTGTCTCTCGTACTTCCTTTAAATGGGGCGTTCCAGTGACATTTGACCAAGATCATATCGTCTATGTATGGATCGATGCTTTAAGCAATTATATTACCTTCTTAGGTTATGACGTCGATGGCAATTCCACAGAAGAATTTCATCATTATTGGCCTGCCGATTTACATCTAATAGGAAAAGACATCTTACGTTTCCATACGATTTATTGGCCAATTATTTTAAAGATGTTAGATCTTCCTCTTCCAAAACAGATCTTTGGACATCCTTGGGTATTGTTTGGAACGGACAAGATGAGCAAATCCAAAGGCAACATCGTCTATGCAGATGATTTGGTAGAAGAATTTGGGGTTGATGCAGTACGTTATTATTTCCTACATGAGATTCCTTATGGAAGCGATGGTACCTTTACAGAGGAGTTGCTCATTGAACGCATCAATGCCGATCTTGCCAATATTTTAGGAAACCTCGTCAACCGTACGATTGGAATGGCGAAAAAATATTTTGATGGAGTGATCGAAAAT
>CANPXY010000015.1 GCA_947587115.1 uncultured Bacilli bacterium | reverse complement strand
AGGGGGGGGGGGAGTCCAAATACCCATCTCTGAATGAATTAAAAACCTTTTCTTTAGACGGTTCTTTTTTAAGCCAAGAAGTAACGGCTTTACGAAATACGTGTGATGTCATTATCACCAATCCGCCTTTTTCTTTGAAAAAGGAATTTTTCTACTGGTGTTTGGAAAGCGGTAAAGACTTCCATTGGGTTGCTCCGCTACTTTTTTTTAAAAACACGTATTTTACCGAGTGGTTAATGAAAAATCCTGGAAAATTTTTCCAAGGGGTTTATATACGTGAATTTGACAACGGAAAATCAATAAGAAAGGGTTCAAATAGAAGTAGTAGTATTTCTTTCGGAAATATCCCCACTAAAGGATTTCCCCCGTTTGAACTTGTCGATGGCGGGCAAAAAATCTTTTTAGATTATCCTAATGACGATATTTTGTTTCTTGATGAGGGGAAAAATTTTCCAAAAAATTACTACGGTTTAGCTAGAGTGCCTTATACTTTTATTGGTTACGTTAATAGAGATCAGTTTGATATTATTTGCACAAATTTGAATATTGAAAAGGTGCTAGGGAGAAAATATAGTAGAAATTTTACGCTTAACGGAAAACCTAAATTTGGCGGGTTTGTTGTAAGACTTAAAAAATAAAAAACCCGTGGAAACACGGGCTATATAAACGGATAATTTATTTTTTACCACTTCATGCGAGGAATTTCGTCTTCTTCTCCATCTTCATCAATTTCCACTCGACAGAGAGCGTCAACAAGCGATGGAGCACATTCATACTCCCTTGAGTCGGGGTCTCCGCCATTTTCTATCCATTCCCGATCGCATTTTTCCTGTATTTTCAGAGCAGTTTTCTCGGCTATATCATCGTTAGGGGCGTCAAATTCGTCCCCTTCATATTGGCAATACTCCCTAAAATTCCCCCCGCAGTCAGCTGTCTGAGCAATTTTGCGAAAAACATATTTCATTTTATAAGGTTTCCTTTAATTAAAGTTTCAATAGTTATTCTTGAGTTTTGTTTTCTTCACACCATTCAATATAGTCAGACATGGGAATGTCGGCTAAAAGAGCACCTGTGCTGTCATCCCAAAGCATGAAAGTAGCACCTTTTAATTCATCTATAATTTCGGGAGTTATCCATTCGTGCATGAAATCCCAAAGAAATTGATCCGCATTATCTTCATACCATTCTCTTTCAGGATATGAGACTTCCCATTCTTTAATGACGTCAACTTGAGATTTCCAGCCATTTTCCTCAGTTGCGTCTTTTTCAACCGTGATTTGGTATAAAACAGATTTGCTTTGGTCTTGTGATAACATTTTTTTAATCTCCTCTTAATAGTAACTTTCTATGATTGATATTCTAACACGATTTTAACCTTTGTCAAGCAATTTTTTATTAGGAATTTCCCTAATATTCATTAGTGATTTCCCTTAAGGATTATTCGTTGACAATTTTTTAATAAAATGCTAAAATTAAAATTTTCCGATTAATGTGTTTTGATAGAAGAAGAAAATGAAAAATATTGATTTCAGAATATTTTTAAGGATTTTTCTTACCTTTTTGGTATTGTTTTTAGCCGGATGCTCTCTGACACCTAATGAAAAATCTTTTGGTGTTACGTTGCAAGAAACTCATTCAAAGGGCGGGGCAATTACTCCTCCGCCGTCAATTGGGGAAAGTGATTTGGAAAAAAGTAAAAGTGATATAGACATTTTGGACGCTTTTGATCTACCCATTTAAATGTGGTAAAATAGTTTTCTTTTATTTTCTTGGGGGTTTGGATAATTGCATTTGAAGTGTTACACCAATGTCACATGTGCAGGCAATAGTCTTTATGTTACTGGAATTGACGAAAACAATCAAAGAGTGAGATTTTTTACGGATTTTACTCCTACCGTTTGGGTAAAAGAGTCTTTCAACTATAAAAGATTTTCCAAAGATATTGTCAATGTGGATTTTTCCAGCTGGAAAGACTTTTTATCTGGAAACCCTATGGTAGCACTAACTTTTAGGGATATTAAAAGTGCAAAAAATTTTATTCAAAAAACCTCGGAAGTAATATTTGACGATGAGGGAAAGAAAAAAGTCGTTTCTTCTATCCACACCTCGCCAGCCAATATGTTTGAAAGTGAATGGATAGCGAAAAATTTCGATGAGCATTGCGGAGACTCGATTTCCCCGCATTTATTGAGAATTTTGAAGTATGACATTGAAACCGAAATTGGGCATAGGAATGTCTCAGATAGAACCAAGGTAAAATATCGAAAAGCTACTGAAGACGCTTTTGGAGTTACCTACGGAGAGGAAAAAACAATTTCAATTGGGGAATTTGAAAACCTTTTGGATAGAAATCAGTATCAGCTTTTCGATAAAGACACTAATCAATGGGTAAGCTATGAATTACACCCTTACAGATATATCGGCGGATTTCCTGATCCCTTGGTTGCCAACGAAAAAGTGACTTTAATTACGGTTACAGACGTCAACAATAACGAAATCCACACTTTCGGGTTGGAAAATTTCAAGGAAAAAGAAGGTGTCATTTACCACAGGTGCGAGTCTGAAGAAGAACTTTTAAAATGTTTTCTTGATTATTGGAGTAGTGACTACCCTGATATAATGTTAGGGTTTAACTCAAGAAATTTTGACAATACATATTTAGCCAAAAGAATAGAAAAAGTTTTGGGAGTTAAAGAATCCAACCGTCTATCACCGATTGGAAAAGTGGCGGTTAAAACCAGTGTTAAAAACGACTTTGGGCAACCAATTGTGGAAACCACTTTTTTAGGCATTGCCGAGCTTGATTATCTGAAACTTTATAAGAAATTTTCTTCTAAAACACTGGAAAGTTATCGCTTGGATGCTATTGCAGAATTAGAGGTAGGAATTAAAAAAATCGAAAACCCAACTGGTGGCTCTTTTAAAGATTTTTATACGGGAAAATTCCAAATCTTGGAAAAACCAAGCGAAAAAGATAGCGAAATCAAGAAAATGGGTTATGTGAGAAGTATGCTTAGGAAAAAATTAGACATTGATCCTGATAATGCCGATTTGCTAAAGAAGTATAAAGCCATTGATCGGAAAATTGTCTCATCTTGCAAGCAACTTTTCATTGAATATAATATCCGAGACGTGCAACTAATTGACAAAATTGAAAGTAAGCAAAAGTTAATTGATTTGGCAATGTCAATTGCCTATCTTTCTCACTCGAATATTCAAGATGTTTTTAGCCCCGTGAAATTGTGGGAATACTTGATTTTCAACCGTCTTTATAAAGCCCATCAAGTAGTGCCAATTAAAAACGTAGGGGTAAAAAGTGAAAAGTTTTCAGGAGCGTATGTGAAACCACCGATTATCGGAAAGCATGAATTTTGTGAAAGTTTTGACTTGGATAGTCTATATCCGCATATTATTCAAGAATATAATATAAGCCCTGAGACGATGATTCGAAATTCTAACGGCGATCCTTTGATAAAAAAGGTTTCCGCCGATAAATTAGTCGAGGGTGTAGAAGATTTAAGCGATCTGAAAACATTGAATTATGCCATGCCCGCCAGCGGGGTGTGTTTTAGTAAAGAGAAAAAGGGCATTTTGCCGTCTTTATCCGAGGAGCTTTATGCTACTAGAAAAGACGTGAAAAAGAAAATGCTTTGGTATAAATCCGAGCACGAAAAAATTGTTTTCGAGCTTAGGAAACGTCATGTGACACTTTAGGAGCAAGAAAGAAAAATCATGAAAATTGTAGCAATTTGTGGGGCAAAACAAAGCGGAAAAGAATTAGTCGCCAATCGTATTTTGGAGGCTCTTACACAAAACGGTTATTTGACTCGAAAATTTCGTTTCTCTAGTTTCGTAAGAAACTCGATGATGAGTATATTCCATGTAAAACCAAACGACTATAACGACTTTTTGAAAGGAAACTATCAGATCGGGGAAAATACTATTAGTGGTAAAGCCCTCGAAAAAAGTGTGGAAACGGTACTACGTGTCAACAATGATAGACTTTCCATTAAAGATGTTGAAGACGGTATTTTTTCTTTTAAGGCTTTTAATCGGGAAAAACTCGATCGTTCAGTTATTGTTATATCCGACTTACGGTTTAAGGATGAAGTTGCTTGGTGCAAGACCAACAATGTAATGATTGTCAAAGTTAAAAGAGACACGGCGGTTATCGACATCAACAATCCTCAAATAGATGTTGACGATTTTTTCGCTGATTTTATTATTGAAAATAATTCAGACGAAAAAACTCTTATTGAAAAAATTGCTCATGAGTTACTTCCGAGAATTGAGGATTTTTCAGACTCCACGGTTTAACCGAAAGGCTTGTCAGGATTAAATTCTACTAAAGCGTCAGAATTTGTCGCATTATTATCAATAGCATTGTCGGATTCCGTTTCCTCAATGTCACTAATAGTTTCAAAAAGTGCATCCAGTGCCTTGGCGTTTTCTTGAAAGATGATATTTGCCCCGAAATTTTCCGCCCCTTTTTCGACAAGAGTTTCAACGTTGGCTTTTAGAATTGCACTTTTTGTCGATTTTCCGCCTACTTTTAAAGAGGTGTCAGACGCCCTATAGCCACTTCCTTGATTGATAATCTTAATAGAGGATATTTCCCCGTTTTCCCCTAAAGACGCTTTTAATTTTGCCCCCTTTCCTGTGGGGCTTAAAACTGTGATTCTAGGAGCTCTTGAGTACCCTAAGCCACCATCGACAATATTCACAGAGATAATTCCGCCATTCCAAGTACTTTCGGAATCCTTATTTTCCGAGTGGATTTTTTCAAAAGAATCCACGTCTAATAGCCCCGTGTCAATATTTTCCGAGCCATATTGCATAGTTTCACACGTTAGCCTATAAGAGTAAGTTCTACCCAATTGTGCGAACGGCATGGCTTTATCATCTACAAATTTTATTTCATAAAGTGTTGAGGTTGTGGGGTAATAGATCAAATCTCCTTCAGCGGGACGATAATTATTGTTTTTATCTCTTGAATTCCGTGAACTTCGCATCCATTCCAAGTGACTAATGGTAATGGTGATACTGAAATCAACAAGCCCGCCGAATTTCTCTAGCATGTAGCCGTTGCCACTCATTCCTTCGGTGGGATTTTCCAAATATCCCGTGAAAGTGAAAACTTGTGGAAAAGTGCTTAGCCGATCCTCATTAAAAATATTGATATTAAAAGAGTCACTTAATTTTCGTGGCAGATAGTAAAAAGTATTTCCGTGAATATCAATAACCTCATCGGTTAAAGACTCGATTAAATCCTGCTCACATTTTGTTGATTCGTTATCAAAAAAGCGGTTAGTCATGAAAAGGTGTCACGGAAAAAATTTTTTGAGTAAAATAGTTATCGACTATTTGACAGAAATATGAAAAATCTGTTATAATAAACGAAAACAATAATAATAAAGAGCAAGTTTTAAATGGATAAAGATACTCTTGACCTCATGGAAGTCTTTCCCCAAGGGGTGACAAAGAAAAATATCACAGACGATGACTACGATGAGGAAAATTCCTTTGAGGAATTAAGTTGTGATATTGACAGTTTACTTGAGGGGGATGTTCCTAGTGATGAACTTCTAAAACAAAATGAAATAGATCACGGACAGATGGCGTACATTCCTGAAGATGCCCCCGATCCAATTAGCACCAGTGACGAACCTAAGAAAAAGAAAAAAAGACAATTGAGTGGTTCTCAATTTGTACCGAGAAATAACAAAGCCAATAGACTTGCGGAATTAGCTAGAAGTGATCGTAAAACTTATGAAGAACTTTTAGCCGAAATGGGTGTAAAGATTAGTCCCGCCAAAGGCAACCATTATGTCAACAATAAAGAACTCTACGAGCATTTAGTCAATTACTGTAAAACCCGTGATGAGGCTTTGGCTAAAGGATTGCCCAAGCCTCCTATTGATGACTTTATCGGAGAGTCGATTATCAAAATTGCCACCCACTTATCTTTCCGCCCGAATTTCGTAGGTTACTCTTATCGCTACGACATGATAGGAGATGCGATTGAAAATTGCCTATCATATATTGACTCTTTTGATCCAAACAAATCGACTAATGCTTTTTCCTATATCACGCAGATTTGTTGGTGTGCTTTTATTAGACGTCTTAATCAAGAAAAGAAACAAAGTGTGATTAAAGGGCGGATCATGATGGGGCAAAATCCAATTGATTCGATGAGTTTCGACGTTGAAGAGGACTCGAAAAACGTACAATATCTTCAAGGTATGCAACACAGATACGTGGAAATTGCCGAAGAGGAAATCGAAAAGGCAGAAGAAAAGAAACGGGAAAAGGCTTTGGAAAAAGCCCGCAGGAAAGCCAAAGGCGATATGAGTGAATTTTTGGAAGGATAGAAAAAAGTGCTTAACTTTTTGATTTCGTTGATTATTTTGTTTATGGTTATTGAAGGGGTAATTATCTTCAAGGACGCAATTGCGGTAGCTTTTACCGAGGTTTTGAGTCGTCTTAAAAGGAAAACACCATGATGGATGGTACTTTCACGGGGGTATATGGTGTCTTAACGTTGATATGCTTTATTGTTTTAGGCTGGTATTTTTTAGCTCTGACTTGCTCGATCATTAACGATTTTTTAATATTAATTTTTAAGAGCTTGAATAAAGAGCTTAAACGGCTTTTAGAGGAGAAAAAAACTGATTAATTGTTTTGTAACAACAATGGTTTACATTATTGCACTAATCACTTTGGCGTTTTTCTTTTTGATGATGTTATTAGCCATTTTTTTGATAGTTGATATGATGCTTGATTTTTCCTTATCAGAAAAACTTAAAAGAACCATTTTGGGCGATAAAGTCATTCGTCTTTATGATGGAGAGAAGTGAAAATGGAATTTTCCCCTCCTGAATTGGCTTTTGTCGTTACTTTCTCAATTCTTTTTTATATTTTCATTGTCCCTTTAATGGCTTGGGAGACTATGGAAATTTTATCTTTTATTGTGAAAAAATGGAGAGAAATTAAAAGATCATAGAAATTTCGTCTTTTGTCAAGGGTTTAACGAGGTTTTCTTCATCTTCTATAATAGTATTGGCGTCATTTTTAAACCCGATCGGTAGATAATCATCTACCATATCGGCAAAAGATTTTCCGATAACGTTAGCGGAATTGATATGGGTGATGTCTTCAAAGTACTTGGTTTTCTCCAGCCACGCAAATCCCCATAAAGTGGCGATCAAATCATCGTTGATTTTAGTATCTTGTGCTCCATATTGCCAGTTTGTTTTTCGTACAAAAACTTCCAATTCACGGATAATTCTTTCATCGTTGAGAATTAATTGATCGTTTTCAATCAATAGCTTAAGATTATTAAGCCCTACGGTTTTAAGTTTTTTCGTGGTTCTATATCCTGCGACTCCTTTAGAGGTTATTTCTCCGTCTTTACTCCAAAGTAGGTTTTCGTATTCATGGTCATACCATAGACTATTGGCTACCGACTCCCCTAAGTCGTTATTTTCCACGGCTATCATGGCGTTATTGTAATATCTGCCGATTTTATCGGCTAAAAGTGGTAATTCAACCGATGGTTGAATTGTATTGTCTTTGAAAGTGGCTACCACCTCATAGGGGAGTTTCGTAATATCAATAACAGAAAAAGCCGTATAGTCTCGCCCCCTTCCACGGGAGACGTCTATTGTGATTACGTATTGATGAGAGGATTCTACAAGTTTATAGTAAAAAAGATTTCCCGCTGTTTTGAACGGTTTAGATAGGGCGATTTCTTGAAGTTTTTTCTGATCAATTAAAGTGGTGCTTGAACCAATAAAAGAGCAATTGTGTGAGATAACATTGTTGGTTTGATAAACATTGCCACCTACTACACCGATAGCGTCAAAAACGCACCCAGGGGTTTTATTTTCGATTTTTTCAACGACTTTTATATTTCCTTTTACCTCTTGCCCAATTTGAATTTCATCTGCTTTTTCAAAAGAATTATCCGCTAATTGCAACAAGTGATTTGGTGTAGCTACTAAAATCGTGTTGTCGGAAAACTTTAATGTGAGGGTTTTCCGATTTTCAATTTTTCGAATACCTTTAAAAGGAACGAAACATGTCCCGTTAAAAATCGAGTAATGTAAAGCGTTTTTAATCAAATTTAATCAGAATTGGTTTTTTTATGCATTAGTTGAAGTATCTTTATCATTAATCGTTCCACCATCGATCATCGAATAGTCAAATCCAATATTATCAAGTCCTAATTGTTTTTGGATTTTCTCTTGTTGCTCTTTGTTTAAAACAATTTGGTTTTCGATATTGATGGTTTTATTTTTCCACTCTTGATTTTCTTTTTCGATAGCGTCATTGATTGTTTTCGTTAGATTTTGAGTGGTTTTGGTTAAAGAGGACTCGACTTCTGTTTTAATCTTTTCAACATATCCAACGGTTGCAACCGTGGTGTTTTGCTCGCTTTCGACAGCGGGAACGTTTACCGTGGCGGTAAAGGTTGTTGCTTGAGAGGGATTGACATATGTTTTTTTAGCCTCTTCAATAGTAAGATATGTACTGTCAATGACGTTTCCTTTATTGTCTTTTTCGGCGGTTTCAACTTTTCCGTGAATGATATTATCTACAGTCAAGTCTTTTAAGTGAGTTTTCCCCTCTTTATCCAAAAGCGTGATTTCGTAAGTAGGTGTCGTTTCTGCGGAATCACTTTTAGCGTGGAAAATCAGTGTGATTTTTTCGGAATATGTTGATCCATAGTCTCCTACTAAGGAAAAAGTACCGTCTTCTCCATGGTAAGTGAAAATGCCTGATTGCCCGTTTTGCCCTGTCACCAAAAGAGCAGAACCATCCCCGCTGGAAAAATCAGGGGCAACTCCTGAGATTTCCGCCTTGATTTGCCCGACCTTTAGCGTATTGCTTTTCGGATTGTAGGTCAAATTTTGGGCAAAACCAACGGCGTCTAATACGTTTCCGTATTGCGGAGTCCATTGAGAGTCATCAATTGCGGGGTTTTCCAATACATTGTCGGAAAATTTAAACGTTAGTGGATAGTCTTTATCCTCTTGTGATTTGTCCAGTTGGTAGACTTTTCCCAATTGAAGAGATATTAAATCCGAGTACTCTTTATTAAACTCGTTTAATTCGTTAGCCAGCACGAGATTAGAACCAACTTTGACAAATTCATAAACTCTATGGGGAATAAGTCTGGAGCCTTTTAGATTTTCGAGTTTTCCATCGAAATCAGTGTATTGAACCGTGTAAGTGTTTGTTTCATTGACACGAATGGAAAAATTATCCGATACCTTGTCGGTAAATTGGACGTTTAGAGTTGCTCCTTCCACGTCTTGCCAATTAGTAACTTTAACGTCTTTAACCCCGTTTGAGGAGCTCGTGGTGCAGATCGAAAATCTTTTAACCTCGGAAGTGCCGTCAAAGCTGATTCCATCTATATTTTGTGCTGTGGTAAGTTTTTTTACCGATCCGTCAATTTTGATATTTTCCGCAAGTAATTCAGACGTGACGCTATGTGGGGCAAGACTTGTGGCATCGAAATTGCCTTGCCCAAATTTAATGACACCCTCTAGTGTTGTTTTCCCGTAGAATTTGACTTCTTTGGTCTCAGGGATAATCTCGATTAAAACGTTTCTCGAAACATCGACCTCGTCTTGAGCACTACCCAAAATAAGGTATAGATGATCATCATCTTCACTATTTGTGCCCCCTTTTCTCCAAGTGTAAAGAGGAGAGGCTAACCCGAATTGTGCCGATTCAAGGAAAGTATCAATGTCATTCGTGGAGAGGATTTTTACATTTGCGGAAACGTCTGTAGCCATATCGAAAAAATATAAACGCAAAAAAGAGTCGCTAAAAGAATTATTTACCCGATTGCAAGCTAATTACTAATTTCAATTACGGGAAAACTCTTTTTCAGGGAAAATTTTGAAAAATGTCATTAAGTCTTTACTATCGAATTGACGGAAAAAATCCCCCGATACCATCATCGGATATTGTCGTTGGTGTTCCTTTGTCAATGTTACAAATTGATGCCAACTGGAAAAGTGTTTCTAATGCCGTAGATTCAATTGAAGAAAGCCTGGAAACCCATAGCGGGGAAATTGCCGAAAAAGCTCCTACAGTAAATCCGCAATTTTCGGGTTATATGGGGTTGCCGACATCCACTGATGATTACCCTACCACATTGCCCCTGGGAAGTGTTTATTTCAATACAAAAACTAATACTGTTGAGGTGTTGACTGAAGACGGATGGAGGGGATTAGGTACTAATGAAGACCTTTCATTTTATCTACCCCTTGGGGGCGGTAATATGTACGGCACATTGGAGGGAATTGACGCTAATTTCCGAGGTGTTTTGCGAGCCTATAATCCTGATTTCAAGACAGGAGAAGGCGATAGCCAGACCCAATTGGAAAGAGTAGTCACGGATCAATGGGCAAAAGACTATATTGATGATCAATTCGAAAAAAGACTAGGAGTGCTTGAACCACCATCAGAAAGTGGGGAAAATAATGTTTACTTCAATATTCCAAACGGTACAATTATTGCTGGTAAATTCCAAGGAGACTTTGACGCAGGTGTATTAACAAATGAAAATATTAGTCAATTGTCTAGTTGACTTTTTTCTAAAAATCTGATAAAATCGGTAAAATAACCATTATCATCATCGGGGGAATAGACTTTTGTCAAACGTCATTGACAATATCGTAGAAGAATGGGAAAAAGATTCCAAATTATCAGAAACCACTATTAAAGAAGACTCTTTACGGACTCCCCAACTTCATGCCAAATATTTGAAACTATTGGCAACTTGGAAAAGAAAGCTCACAGATAGAAAAATTGCCTTATCGGAATTAAAGAGAAACAAAATCCGTTGGTATAATGGGGAGTTAAGCCAGCAGGAATGTACCACTTTAGGATGGGATCAGTGGTTATATAATAAACCAATTAGAAGTGCCATTCCCGATATGCTTGCAGGAGAAAAAGATATAAACGATCTTCAAAGTAAAGTCGAATATATCGAAACAATCATTTACATTTTGGAAAATATTATCAAAATGATCAATCAAAGGGATTTTACGATTTCAAATTTTATCAAATATAAAATGTTTGAAAGCGGAGAAAGAGCATGACAGATGTCACTTTTGCCAAGATTAATCAATCGGTTGCGAAATTTTCCGCAGAACCGTCCATTATGCGAGAACTTAGTGACGTTTTCTCCTTTGACGTGGAAAATAAAAGATATAATCCAAGGTTTAGAAGTCATTTGTGGGATGGGAAAATTCGGCTTTTTAACCTAAGAAACAACACCGCCCCTGCGGGATTGATTGGGGAAGTTTCCAAGTATTTGATTGATCGGCATTATTCTTTTGAGGATATTACCGATGAAGAGCTACGGGACAAAAGTGAATTAGAAGAGGCAACGGGGTTTATCGAGTCTTTGAAATTGCCTTTTAACCCAAGAGACTATCAAGAACAAGGATTTCGAGAGGTTTTGCGGAAAAATAGAACTTTACTTTTAAGCCCCACGGGTAGCGGTAAAAGTTTAATCATTTACCTTATTGCCCGTTGGATGGAGTATACCGATCGGAAAACGGTGATTATCGTCCCATCAATCGGTTTGGTTAACCAATTGATTAGCGACTTTAAGGATTATTCGAAAAACGACACTACTTTTGATGTGGAAAAAACCGTTAAAGGGCTTCATTCAAAAATAAAGGATAAGGAAGTACTTGGGGCGAAAATTCTAATATCGACTTGGCAATCATTAGCCACGTTTTCCGATGAGGTTTATCAAGAGTGGGATTGTGTTATTTGCGATGAGGTGCATAAAGCGACTGCGAAAATTCTCACTAAAATTATCAATGGGGCAATCTGTGCAAGGTTTAAAATTGGTTTAACAGGTTCTTTATCCTCTTCAATTTGCCACAAATATACGCTTTTGGGAATGTTCGGAAGTATTGTGGAATTGGCTACCACAAAAGAGTTACAAGACAAAGAGCAACTTAATAAGATGAGTTTAACGATGATTGAACTCAAATACCCCAAAGAAGAGGCTCGTGAGCTTTGGAGACAAACCAAAGAATTGAAAAAAACGTATATGGATGAATTGGAGTATCTTAATAGCCATCCGAAAAGACAATTATTCATTAGAAATTTAGCCTGTGCATTGAAAGGCACGACACTGGTGCTTTTCCGCTATCGTGATCACGGGAAGTTGCTTTTTGATCTAATCGAAAGAAAATTAAAAGACACCAACCCTAAAAGACCAGTTTACTATATTGATGGGAATGTGGATGGAAAACGTAGAGAAGAAATCAGAAACGCAAGCGATAGCGGATTAAATCCGATTTTGGTTTTTTCTGTGGCAACTTCTGCTACAGGAATTAATATCAAGTCAATAGAAAATTTGATTATATGTCCTGCCAAAAGTCGAATTACGACACTACAGTCAATTGGGCGGTGCTTAAGAATAGCGAAAAACAAGGGCGAAAGTAAAGTTTTTGATATTGTTGATGACTTGCGAAGTGGGAGAAGGCAAAACTACCTTTTTAAACACGCCACAGAACGCTTGCAGACCTATCTTGAACAGGGTTTTGACGTAAAATTCAAAGAAATTACTCTGAAATAATACTTTCCTAAAATATTCAATTAGAAAAAAGAGGTTTTTAGAACCTCTTTTTTAGTAATTTCTTAAAAACTTTTTGACAGTGAATTAAAAAGCTCATGGCATCTATTCGTCCCGATTTTCACGAGTCTTTAGCCTATCGAATGGTTGAAGACGTTTTTTATCATAGAACCAATCTTTTTTACTTTATTGGAAAAGTTGATCCATGGCGAGAGTACGTTGATAACGCCGTGGTTCAAGATCAGTGCGACTGTTTATGCCCGACTTGTGCCAACAAAAACGGTACGCTTATCAGTGTGCAATATGGCGACAATTACGAACCCGAGAGCGATCCTGATAATTCGGGTTCAAGCGATATTGGCATAAGGGATAACATCATCTATGTGCATAAACTGGAAAGCGGAGATATTGCCAATGTGGTAAAATGTGATAAATGGGTTGAGGGAAACTATTATGCCCAATGGGATAATACCAAGGACATGACGGTTATCGACACCCCGTTTTATGTTTATAATTCCAAATTCGAAGTTTTTAAGTGTCTTTTCAACAATAAAAAGATTTTAGGCGACGACTCCTACGAGCTTACCCCAAGCACGGTTGAACCAAGCGGTGTAAATTACGATGTAACATATACTTCAGACGGTTATGTTTGGAAATATCTTTATACGATTCCCACAGCCTTAAAAAACAAATTCATGAGCCACGGATTTGTCCCCGTGATTACCTCTTTATCCAGTACCTTTTATAGTCGAGGTGCTATTGATGAGATTATCGTAGTCGATGGCGGAGAAGGTTACTCAAGTGAATATAAGACTTTTGCCGAAATTGACCCCCCCGATGGGGAAAATGGTGTCCAAGCCAAAATTACGCTTTTTGTCAATGATAGAAGTGGTACAATTGACTCTTACGTGATTGATGAAAAAGGTAGTGGCTATACAAAAACTCCCGAAATTGTTGTGCGAGATTTGCAAGGAGACGGCACAGGGAAATACGGAAACACAACTGCCATCTTAAAAGCCAATATTGTCGATGGTTCTTTGGATAGTGTTACCATTGTCGATCCAGGAATCAATTATAGTGGGGACACCGCTACAACAATTACGGTTAGCGGAGACGGACACGGATGCGTAGCCTATCCGAGAATCGTGGATGGAAAAATTGTAGGCGTCATTGTGGCTGAACCTGGTGACGAATACACTTACGCCACGGTAAAAGCATCTTGTGCGGTAAATGCCGCTGATATTCGCCCAGCGAAATTCGAGACGAAAATTGGCGGATCAATCAATATCAACAACCAAAGTATCATTCAACAAATTGCCACCGAAGGAAGTATCTACGCCATCGAATTGACCACGGGGGGCTATGATTATACCGATGGCACGGAGGTGATTATTGAAGGAGACGGCACAGGATGTGTTGCCCATACCGAAGTGGAAAACGGGAGAATTTCAAGAGTCATTGTCGATAAGTTTGGCGAAGGTTATACTTACGCAAAAATATCATTTTTTGATAAAAATAGAAAAGAACCTAATGAAAATCCTGAGGCACAAGCCTACGCCATTTTACCTCCTTTAGGCGGTCACGGATGCAATCCGATTAAAGAGCTTAATTCAAGCACGGTTTGCACTTGTATCATGGTTGATTCTGCAAAACTTACCAAATTTAACCAAGAATTTCGTCAAAGCGGAATTGTGCAAAACCTTTTAGCTTTGGAAACCCATACCATTGTGCAAGATACAGATTCTATGATTGCTTTTGAAATCTATCTTGACACTACTACAAATATTACAGACGCCCTTGGAGAGGACTCAATTGTAAAAATAGATAACGTGCTTTATCGTGTGATTTGGCGTGACAATAATCACTTTTTCTTACAGCAATTAAGCTATATTTTCCGAGAAATTCAGGAGGGGGCTTTAATGAATTTCACGGATGAGAAAAACGCTAAAGATTATACTTATACGGTTAGTGAAGTAGTCGATCGCCCCCATGTTAACAAATATTCAGGAGAAGTTCTCTATATTAATAATAATTCTCCCTATGAACTTGTGGATAATCAAAGAGTTAAGATGAGAACGTATATCGAGTTTTAGATTTTAGAGATTTTTATCATTTTTATTAAAGGGGATAACGAAAGTATTTTTCATTATCCCTTTGATTTTTAAGGAAAAGTTACTATGGTTGATTATAATATGATTCCTCTTTTAGCCGATCCGCAATTTTGGTGGGGACTGATTTGCGGAATTATAATGACTTGGATTGTTTTGGATGGAAGTGGTTGGTGGCGATAATTTTTTACTCAAAGAAAAATTGCATGGCTTGCTCCATGGTAAGAGAAAGACTACGATGTTGGAAAATTGATTTTAAAGAGACTTTCGATCATCCATATTCTGCTCCTACGATAAAGGTGTTTGATAAAATGCTTACTCCGCCGATCACAGGGCATAAACTGAAAACGTTTTTGATTTCTCTTAGATACCCTATTGATTAACTAATTGGGCTATTTGGCTTAATAGATTTTAAGGAAAAAAAGGTTAGAGGCTCTATGCCAGTGATCACCAATACAAATTCATTGTCGGCAATTGTGAAAAATGCCGACAAGTGGCGTATTCATGACATGGCGAAAAAGGCTAATCAATGGTTTACTAAAGAAATTGCCGAGATTCGTAAAAACAGGTTTAACAAATTCGCTTTTATTGGCACGGGAGGAGCACAAACCGTAAAGCGTCTTGAGATTGGCAAAATGTACTTTTTTGAATACGTGCCGAAGTATTCGGGAATTGGCAATCTTGTGCCTGAAAGTCAATATTTGAAAGTCTATGACAGATACCCATTGGTATTGCCTTTTTCCGTAGTCCCTAACGGTTTTTTGGGAATCAATCTTCACTATTTGCCCATTAAAGTAAGGGCTATTCTTTTAGATAGGCTTTTGGGGACGGCTAATCTTTTGGAAAACCGTCTTCGGGTAAATTGGCAGATTTTAAATTCAATTAGCCGTGTTGATGTGGGTTCATGGGCAACACACCACTATTTGCTTAACCATATCACCAGTAAATTCCGATTAGTGAAAATTGATGATTATCCTAAAGCCATCATGTTGCCGATCGCAGGTTGGTACGGTACTAATCGAGCTTTGGTTAACCGTTTCAAAGCCGTCAACACTGTTGGTTGGGGCGGAATGTAGAAAGTAAAAAAGGATTTTAAAAAACAATGGCTTATGGAAGTACAATTACGCAAAAAGAGTGGGATGAAATTGACAAAAACGCCTTTGGATATAAAGATCGTTTGAGTAAGGATAAAAAAGATCAGACTTTTGCCACTTTCGTGTCAAAAGGTGTCCATCATTCCAATTGGTACGACATCTATATTCCCGTGCCTCAAAATGTGATTAACCTAGTCAATGCAAGTGGCGTTGATGGAGTCGTGGTTAGTCAAGACTCCGTTCCAGGGCTGTTAAACGATTATTGTATATCTGTGGCGTTACCTACGCAAACCATTGAAAGCCGAGAAATGTACGCTGGTGGCGAGGCAATTGCTGTTCCCCAAAAAAGAAGTTACGAGAGATTTGCAACCCGTTTTTACGTTTCCGATCGGGATTCTGCTTTGACTTATCGAATCTTTACCACTTGGCTGGATTTCATTTATAATCCTAGAAACAAGGTTTTTGGCTACTATAACGATTTTATCTGTGACATTACCTTGCAGATGAAAAGAGGTTCTAGCAATGTTTACGGGGCAAGCAATAATCCGAAAGGGTTTGTGGGGGTTTGCCGAGAGGCTTATCCGACAAGCGTGGACTCCATTGATTTGAATGGCGACAATGGAACAACTCCAAGCACATTTTCCGTTACTTGGGTATACCGCTATTTTGACTCAAGAAGTGCAATAGCGTCTTTTGATTTTTACAACAAAACCATGCAAGGAGGTGTTTTTGGAAACACCAATCCCGTTAGCACCCATCCTAATAAACAATCTTCAGGATCGGTTGGAAACGATAATGGTTATTATTACGGAAAAGACGGAAACCATCGGTCGATAAGCGATGTTTTAAGCGGATTTGATTTTAACAACGGCTAAAAGTTTGGAGAAAAGGTGCGAGAGACGAAAACGAAAAAATCTTTAGATATTATTTTCAACCAAGAAACAGAAAAGGTTGAAAATGCGTCTTTTGAAAGCGTGGAAAAATTCGATGGCGATATTCCCCAAGTTACGTTGGAAAGTACGGATGCCGATGGGCAACTGATACCCTTAGATGAGTACGAGGGGGAAAATAATGAAATTAAAGAAACGTTTCAAAGTGACTATGAATCGGTTCGGGAAAATCTAAAAGAGCTTTTGGATAAAGGTTCTCCGATGCTTGATTTGGCGATTCAATTGGCAGAAGGAACAGAAAACCCGAAAAACGTGGAAAATGTCATTAAACTAATTGGGCAATTATCCGAAGTCAATATGAAATTGTTGGACGCCACAGACAAAAAGCAAGTTGTTTTCACGAGAGCTCGCCCCAAAGTCAATGATAAGTTTAACGATATAATGAATGGAAACGCCACCAATATCACTAATAATACGATGTTTGTAGGAAGCCCAAACGATTTGATGAATTTTCTTAAAAAAGAAAATCAAAAAGAACTTGAAAATAAAGGAGCGAAAAATTGACTATGAGATTGCCGAAAGTCACAAACTATTCAATTCATGAGATAGAAGTACCGTCTTTGAAAAGAAAAATGCGGTTTCGCCCCTTTTTGTTTAAAGAATATAAAGCCTTGATTATTGCGGAAACCAGTAGTGATAAAATTGAAAAAATCAACACCCTCAAAAGCATTATTCAAAATTGTTGCTTAGAGGAAAACGCTCCTGATGTGGATTCTTTAGCCGTTTTCGATTTCGAGTATCTTTTAATTAAATTACGGGATATATCTGTTGGAGGCGAAGTAGCTTTAGACGGAAGATGCCAAAACGACAAAGCCCATGAAGGGTTGGATGAAAAAAGCCGTCATAGTGATGTCTACCTTAATTTAAAGAATGTTGAATTGGTGGGAATAGACAAGTATAAAACGGAAATAGCAATTGATAAAGATACTTTTGTCAAAATGATTCCGCCTACGCTTGAATTGGTTGAAACACTTGAAACTATTAAGGAAAATAGTGAAGACGTCTTGACTGAATTGATCGCAAAACAAATCGACTGTATTGTACAAGGAGACGAAGTCTATAAGGTTGCCAATAATCCAGATTTTTCCCTTAAGGATATGAAGGAGTGGTTGGAAAATTTAAATGCCGAGCAATTTAACAGACTTAATGACTATTTTCACTCTATTCCCTACTGTCAAGTAAAACTCGAATGGACTTGTCCCACTTGCGGACATCTTAACCAAGTTTATCTAAGAGGGCTTGACTATTTTTTTTAGTCTGTCTTTCGGAAACTTCAATACCAAACTACTTTAGAACCAATTTTGCCCTTATCCAACATTACGGATGGAATTTGCAAGAGCTTGAAAATATGCCTCCTTATGAGTATTTGGTCTACGAAAGCCTGGTTTTAGAGTATCAAAAGAAAATGAAAGAAGAGTCTGAAAGACGCAACCGTTTACAATAACTAATTTTTTACTTCAAGTTATAAACTTCTTTACTTTTACCAGTGTGAGTCGATGGCTACGATTGAAGAAAAACTTTCTGATTGGGCGGATATTTCCAAAGAAACCCGTGACAATATTGCCCAATTGTCCAAAGAGTACGCCAAAGCTAATAGAAAATCGGAAAGCGATGTAGCCATTATTCTTAACCAACTCGAAAAACTCGATAAAGATACCGTGAAACGGCTTGGGGATAGAAACATCTCCAAGGAAAGAGGCTATAACCTTAAAGACGGTAAAGAAAAGGTTGCTGAAGACTTCGCCTACATTCTTGATAGGAAAATTGGTAAAACCAATCGGAGCATATCGGAAAGTCTTAAAAATCTTCAAAAAAGTCTTGAAAATCAAACAAGTAGACAAGAAAAGATAGTCTCTGATCAATATAAAGCCTTAAGAAATGTGGTTAGGGGCGATCCGAGCGAAAATCTTATCAAAGAATTTAATCCGATTCGAGACGCTATTATGGAATACGTGAAACCACGGGTAACAAAAACGGTTTCTCGGATTACCCCGAAATTTATTAAAAACCCCGTGAATAAAGCGGTCTCGAAAGTTAAGCAAGTAGGGGTTAATACTCGTGACTTTTTCTTGGAAAGAGCCGAAAAAGCGATACTGCAAGCCGATGAAAAAACCCACCGTCAAGAGCAAATCGACAAAGCCTTTGATGATTTCAGAAGTGAAAAATTAGATGAATTAGACGGTGGAAAAAAGACGGAAAAAGACTTTAAAGAATATATTTCCAATCGTCAAGAAGACATATTTCAGCCTTTGGCAAATAAAGAGCCTTTCCCCGTTTCCCCGAAAGAAAAAGGGTTTGAAGATGAAAAAATTGTCAATAGCGTCAATAAGGGTGTTGATACAAGTGAGACGATGGGGGAAATCAACGCCGATATTGATCAGCTTCTGAAACTTTTAAGTTCTACAGACGCCACGGTTAAAAGAATCTATGAAATTCAAAGAGGTTCTATCCGAGGAGGCGTTGAGGAAAGAAACGAATCCCGTGCTCTTGAAGAAGACAAAGTTGAGGCTATCGAGGGTATTCGTAACATATTGAGTAAAGAAACTTTTTTAAATCGAAAGGGGAATATTGAAAATAAAACCCCTGTGATTGTCAACAACATTACTCAAGAAGGAGATGGTGGGTTTGTTGAATCTGCTATGGACGCATTAAGCGTTGGCGGATTACTTAAAGGGGGAAAAGGAAAGACACCAAAAACTTCAAAAGTACCAAAAAGTGTTTCGAAAGGGGCGGGAAAATTTTCAGGTATTCTTGGAAAAGCCAAAAATGTTTTATCTGGCGGTAAAGGTGCTTTGGTAAAAGGGGCTATTGGATTAGGGGGGATGATTGCAAGTGGAAAAGGATTAATTGACTTATTTGGAAGTGGTAATGACGGAGTTGAGAAAACCATCGGTGCGGAAAATTCGGCAGACGTTGGAAAAATTGGCAAAACAGCAGGAAAGACGCCAGGAATTGTCGAAAAAGTATCAACAAATATTGGAAAGACGATCGGAAAGCAAACGGGAAGTCTCTTAGAAAAATATCCAAAAGTCGCAAATATTGGAAAG
>CANPXY010000014.1 GCA_947587115.1 uncultured Bacilli bacterium | reverse complement strand
AGATAGTTTTCTATCTTTTTAAATTCACTGCATTTTTGAGGCGGCTCCATACTTTTTCGTTGGAGTAATTTAAGATACCCGCTTTATAAACGCGCATACCATGACGAAGAATCCAGCCATTAAATAATACTAAGATAACGATTGAAATCACTACATCTAGGATGGTAATTTGTCCTGCCACAAGCAAAGCGGGAGATAATACCGAAGAGAGCAAAGGTATGTATGAAAGTATTCGTATGAAGAGGGATCCTTCAAACATCGAAGACATGATGGCAAGATAGTACCCTAACAACAAAACGATCATAATTGGCGTTTGAATTTGTTGAAAATCTTCCATGTTCACAGTCATTGACGCTAAAATACCGGCAATTAGAGCATATGCTAAGAAAGATAACAACATCAAAATGAGCGTTAGTGGAATAATATAGATCAACTGGTCAGTAAAGCCACTATGTACTAAACTAGACCATAAAGAGCTAATCTCATCGGTAAATATGCCACCACTACCCAAGAGCGACTTTATGACAAGCCCAAGGGCAGCATAAGCAAATAATAATGCCCCTTGAGCAATTACAAAGGTAATTGCCGCCAAAACTTTGGATGCAAAATGGGTCGTAGGACTGACATTGGAAATGATAATCTCCATACTTCTAGTAGTTTTTTCTTCTGAAATTTCGGCACCGATCATCTGAACTAAAAAGATTGTCAACATGAAAAATGGTAAAATGACAATAGGAAAAACGGTACTCATGACGATCGACATATTCTCTTCTTCGCTCTTTTTACTATCGTCTAAAATAATTCGTTCAATTTCAATAGGACTAGAAATCTTCTGAAGTTCTTGAACATCGATATCACTATTTGCAAGCGCATACTTAGATTTGGTGGTCGTCAAGGCCTGAACGATCACTTGATAATCCAACTGATCGATGGTGCTTTCGGAAATTACTTCTGACTTTAGATAATCATTGGGATCTTCTTTAAAAACAAGCAAGACGTTGTTTGTATTTTCTAAACTTTTTTGTTCTTCTTCTACAGTACGTTTGGACAAAGTGATTTCGAATTTGGAAGTTTCATCCAGTAAAGTTTGGCTTTCTGAAAGCGTACTTTGAAATGTTGGATAAACTTCCTCGGTCTCATCAATGACCACTAGTTGGATGTTTTCATTGAAATCTCCTCCAAAAGCGGCAATGATACTGTCGATGTTAATAATTCCTACCAAAGCTATAAAGACGATTAAGTTGACAACGATAAACCATTTTGAAGCCATCTTCTTTTTGAGACTCATCTTAGTAAGAAACAACAATTTATTTTTCATAACGTCCACCTACTTTATCGATAAAGATTTCATTGAGCGTTGGCTCAGTAACATCAAACTTACTGATGTCCCAATCTCTGATCTTTTGGAAAACTTTAGAAGCCACCTTGTCATCGTCGATTTTAATCACATACTCATTGGCATGCTTTTCTACTGAAAGAACGCCAGGAATTGATTTCAATTCTTCTACTTGGATCTTTTTCCCACGAAGCAAGATATTTTTCTTACGATAACTTTTTTTAATATCTTGTAAATAGCCATTTAAAATTGCTTTCCCTTTGACTAAAATCACGAGTTTTTCACAAAATTGTTCAATATGTTCCATTTGATGAGAAGAGAAAATAATCGCTGTCCCCTGTTTTTGTAAATCTAAAATTGCATTTTTTAACATTTGGACATTAATTGGATCCAGTCCTGTAAAGGGCTCATCTAAAATCAGTAATTTCGGATGATGAATGATCGCGGAAATAAATTGAATTTTCTGTTGATTTCCCTTTGATAATTCTTTAATTTTACGATCTTTATAGGATTCAATATCGAATCGTTGAAGCCAGTAATCTAATTCTTTCAATATCGAATCTTCATCCATTCCCTTTAAAATTCCATAGAAAATGATCTGTTCTTTCACAGTCAACTTCGATAATAGACTTCTCTCTTCTGTTACAAAACCAATCTGATCTGTAACAGAATAATCAATCGGCTTGCCATCTAAAGTCACAGAGCCACTATTGGCGGACAATAACCCCATGATGATACGAAAAGTCGTCGTCTTGCCGGCTCCGTTTTCTCCTAAAAGTCCAAAGATCTCTCCATCAGCCACTTCAAAAGATAGGCCGTCGACAGCCGCTACATCATTATAATACTTGACAATGTTCTCTACTTTTAACACATTATCACCTCTAGTTTTATTATACAATAAAAGAATCTATTTTCCTATAGATTCTTGTTCTTTTGGCCATACAATAATTTCTGTAGAATTCTTAAAATCTAACGATTGAAGCAAACTTGTCAACTCTTTGGCGGACATCTTTTTGATCAAATCTATTTTATCATAGATCGGGTGGTTATATTTGATAATATCATCATAGAGATTATTGGCACTGGCTTCGACGAGATCGATCATTTGCACTTCACTAGAAATCCAAACTTTTTTAATTCGTTTAACGTCTTCTTCTAAAATCGTGATGTTCTTTAATTCTTCGTGAATCATCTGCAACAACTTTTCGGGCTCTTTCGTCTCTGCCATGATGCATAAAGTCCGAAATTGATCGGCATGATCCCACTGCATATAAAACGAAGCCAGTAGATGTTGAGAAAGTACTTTTTCACGAAAACTAGAAGTTGTACCAAAAACCAAGGACGTAAACATTTGTAGATACATATCTAAAAGGCAATCATCTTTGATCTTGAGGTGTAATCGATTGAATTTTAAAGCAAAACCGATCTTCGGTATAACAACATTCATCTTTAATTCCTGTTTCGTCTTTTCTACTTCGTCGGGCTCCTCATATACTTCTTCTTGTACTAAGAATTTGTTAAAATTTTTATTCATGCTCTTGTTTTGACGAATGACTTCCATGATTTTGTCAGGATCGAATTTTCCTGAGACGATTAAAAACATGTTACTTGGTTGGTAGTATGCTTCATAACAGCGATATAAGTCTTCTTTGGTAATATGGTTAATCTCCTCTACACTACCGGCTATATCGACTCGCATGGGATGAACATGAAAGAGGGCTTTACGAAGTTCATCTTCTAAAACCCACTCTGGAATATCATCGTACATTTTGATCTCTTCTCTGATGATTCCCTTCTCTTTTTCAACATTTTCATCAGTAAAATAAGGCTCGTTGACATAATTCAACAGATAATCCAAGTTTTCTTCGATGTTTTTAGTACCAAAGCAAAGATATTGCGTACTGTCAAAGGTCGTTGAGGCATTTGCTCCTGTACCACTTTGAGCAAAGAACGAAAAAGGATCGATTCCATCTTCTTGCTCAAACATTTTATGCTCTAAAAAATGGGCAATTCCATCTGGAACTTTACACATCTCTTTTTCACCCTTAGGGATGAATCGCGTCTGATTAGAACCAAATTTTGTCGCATAAGTCATATAATAATTATTCTTATTTTGGTAAGGTAATAGATAGCATTCTAAACCATTTTCTAATTTTTCATAGTACAATGTGGCATCGAGCCCTTTAAGTTCAATCTTTTTCATGATTCGCTACTCCTTCCAATAAATAAATGGTATCCATTTTTACTTTCTTGGCAACGGCGACGATTTCTTGATGGGTTACTTTTTGCATCTTTTTAAGTTTTGTCTCGATATCATCGGTACCTAGCATTTCCATCATATAGTAAGAGTCGATGATCTGTTGTGGCGAGTCGAGCGATTCTTCGATGGCTGTTACATATAATTGTTTTGCTTTATCGATATCTTGTTCACTAAAATCTCCCTTCTCCATCTTTTTCATCTCAATTTCAATCAATTTGACGGTCTTCTTAAAATCTTTTTGATCGATCCCTGCGGTAATCAATAAGAGGTTATCTAATTTATTAGGAACAGAGTGAATGGTATATGCAAGAGAGTTCTTTTCTCGCACTTCTTGGAATAATTTGGAATCACTTCCACCGCCAAATAAGACATTGTAGATGGTAAGTGGATAGTTCCGTTCATATTCACTAAGACCAACCGTACGACAACCAATCGCTAATTTGGCTTGTGAAATATCATCTTGTTCTACTTTCGTCTTGACCCGTTTCGGAGCCTCTTCACAAGAGATGATCGATGGTATTCGAACTTTCTTGAGGGTCACAAATTCAAAGTTTTCACGAATTAACTTCTCAACATCATAAAAATTAATATCTCCAATGACAAAGATATCGACCATGTTGGTTTTCAACATCTCTTTATAGAACGTATATAGATTTTCTCTCGTGATCTGATTTAAATCTTCTAGATATCCATAACTGCGATAAGCACATGGACTTTCGGGATCCATTTCTTCTAGAAGTCGAATTAAACTATATTTAGCAGTATCTTCTTTAATACTCTTTAAAGTCTGTTCTGTTTGATCTTTGACAATGTCAAATGACTCTTCATCAAATTTTTGATCTTGCACGTTGGGCTTAAAAATCATATCACGAAAAAACTGGAGACTTTTTTCAAACATTCCCTTTTCAGTATATTTTTCATTCAATATCTTTAAATAAAAACTGGTATTGATATAATTTCCTAAGCGACTGTTTACTGCACTGAGGTTGGCTGCATATAAATCTTGCGCTTTGATCATAAGCTTTCTTTTCGTTGGATAATCCTTTGTAGACAACAATAATATATCGCTCAAAAAATTACGAATTGTAATTTCTTCTTTTTTGATCGGCGCGCGAAAGACTACTCTTACCGTAATTGTTTTAAATTTATCGGTCTTAATCATGTGAAGTTGGTATGATCCTAAAGATTTTTGTTGGTATTCCATATCTTTCACCTCGCTATTTTTTATTATATGTTATTTTCTATATTTTATTAGATAGAGTTTCTAAAATCAGCATGATGGCATCATCAAGGCCCTTTTCACGATCTTTTGGAGAAATATTGTGTTTGTCTGTTGGCGAATCTACGATCGTCAAGACACAAGCTGCTTCTCTATTCAAGTGTTTCGCAATGGCAAATAAGGCCGCTGCTTCCATTTCGATACAAAGGGGATCTTTGGCTTGATGATAAAGTTTATTTAGATAGTCTTTATCGCTCACATAGACATCAAAGAAATCAGTCGTTGCAATGCGTCCACGATGAACTTGCAGTTGGCGATTAAAAGCGACCTGTTCTAATTGGTCATTGAGTTCTTTGGTTGCCATAAACTCTTTCGCATCATCTTGGAAAAAGAGTTTTGGATAATTGGAAAAGCAGTAGCTAGAATCCGCAATGACAACATCTAAAAGCGATAAATCTGGACTGATCGCACCACTCGTACCAAGACGCACAATCGCCTTGACGTTATAAATTTGATAGAGTTCATAGGCGTAGATCCCGATACTAGGACAGCCCATACCTGAGGCAAAGACTGTAATCCTCTTGCCTTTGTAATAACCTGTAAAAGCAAGCATATTACGAACATCATTGACTTTTTTTACTTTTTTTAAAAACTTTTTAGCAATATATTTGGCGCGCAAAGGATCTCCAGGCATGATTACGATTGGCGCAATAGAGCGCTTGTTACTTTCATTATGAGCAGTTGGCATATTGAAAACCTTCTTTCTATTTTACCTTTGATATTAGTATACCATCTTCTTATATTTTTTAAAAGAAGATAACAACGTTTGAACACCATTTTACATTATTAAAAAGAAGATCACGATTCTTCATGATCTTCTTGATTTTCTAATTTGACAAGGACTTCTCTTGGTTTAGAGCCATTGGCTGGACCAACAATACCTCGTTCCTCTAATAAGTCTACGATTCGAGCTGCTCGATTATAGCCGAGTTTAAATCTTCTCTGTAAAAGTGAAGCGCTGGCTTTTCCTGTTGTGATCACAAATTCCACGATCTCATTGTAAAGTGGATCATCATATTCCTCGGTCTGTTCCATATCTTCTTGTTGACTTGCACTCTTACTATCGGAAACTGTCAAATTCAACATTGCTTCGTCATATTCTGCTTTCTGTTGTTCCACAGTATAATCAATGATTCTCTTAATTTCATCGTCCCCAATGAAAGCTCCTTGTAGACGTTGTGGAGAAGATTCTCCCATTGGAAGAAGCAACATATCTCCTTTTCCTAGCAATTTTTCAGCACCCGTCATATCGAGAATCGTTCGCGAATCGATACTGCTGCTGACAGCAAAGGAAATTCGAGATGGAATGTTGGCTTTGATGAGACCTGTGATGACATCTGTTGATGGACGTTGCGTAGCGATGATCAAATGAATTCCGGCTGCACGAGCCATCTGGGTAATACGCATGATGGAATCTTCCACTTCTTTGCTGGCAACCAACATCAAATCGGCAAGTTCATCGACGATGACAACAATATAAGGCATATGTTTCAACTGTTCATCTTTACTTAGATTTTTATTTTTCTTATCGATATATTCGTTGTAAGTAGCGATGTTTTTGGTTCCTGTATCGCTGAACACGTCATATCGATGTTCCATTTCAGTAACGATTTTACTAAGGGCCACCGATGCTTTTTTGGGATCGGTTACGACAGGGCACATCAAATGTGGTACACCGTTATAGCCACTCAATTCAACTTTCTTAGGATCGACCATGACCAATTTGACTTCATCCGGCTTCGTACGCATGAGGATCGAACAGATGATGCCGTTGATACAAACTGATTTACCAGATCCGGTCGCACCAGCAACCAAAAGATGCGGAGTTTTATCGATTTCACACCAGACGACATTGCCCATGATATTTTTTCCAAGAGCAGCCAAAAGTTTACTGTTGTCTTTGCTCTTAGGAATCTTTTCAAGTACTTCTCGGAAACTAACGGGAGTCGTCTGATCGTTAGGAAGTTCGATACCGACGGTGTTCTTTCCTGGAATTGGTGCTTCGATACGTACATCTTTCTTAGCTAAGGCTAAGGAAATTTCTCGATGAATGCTTAAAAGTTTATTGACTTTGGTACCTGACTGAAGTTCTAATTCATACTGGGTAACAGTAGGTCCAATGTGAACTTCGACGACTTTGCCAACGACACCAAAATCCTTCAACACTTTTTCGAGAACGATAATATTTTTTTCGATCATACTTTGATCGGTTCCTTTGATATTCTTCT
Source organism: uncultured Bacilli bacterium (assembly GCA_947587115.1). Lineage (GTDB taxonomy): Bacteria > Bacillota_I > Bacilli_A > RF39 > UBA660 > CANPXY01. The sequence goes on along the minus strand of CANPXY010000014.1, from coordinate 14,016 downwards.
TTGGTGGATTGAGTAGTGATAGTGGCGGCAATACATATTCATGATGATGCGTTGGAGCAGCACTTGGCTCTGGATTTTCTGAAGGAGCATCGATTGCTGTTTTGCCTTCTTCTGTAATCTTGGTCAATTCATCAATGCTCGATACGACAATATGTTTACCATCGTCTTTGACTTCGCCAGTTGAATTATCATCACTGCCACTGATCAAGACGGATTTTTTGCCATCCTTTTCTTTGCCATGAGGAAGCATTTCTTTTCCTTTAAGCCAAGTATTTTTTATTAAATCGACAATCGAAAAGCCCGTAAACAAGGTAAGGCCTAAACCTACTAAAGTCCAAGAGACAATTTGTAATCCTTGGAGTGAGAACATCTTATTAAATAAAATGGCAAAACCGCCACCGATGACTCCTCCACCGCTGATATCAGGACGAAGACCCGCCATCACGTTGTGAAAAGATAACACTAAACGATCGATCGTCTCTTTGAAGATGACGACAGAGTCTCCTTGATTTTGGCGAATGTAATCTTGATGCATCAATACAAGCAAACCGAGGGCTAAAATATAAAGGCCAATTAATTTGCTCGTAAAGAACTTGGGCCATTCTCGTTTGATGACCAAGTAGCCACCAATCACCAACAAAAGCACTAGAAAAACTGCATAGCCTGTACCTACCAAAAACAAACCAAAGGACGCAATCAATCTTCCAACAGGACCATATTTACCGATTCCTAAAATACCACATAAAATTAAAAGGATTCCGTAGAGCTCTGCACTATGTTCAAAACTTTTCTTTTTTTCGTCTTTTCTTTTTTTGCTTTTCGCCACGAGTGTTCACCTCACTATAAAAATTATACCATGAAACGATTAAAAACAGCAAAAAAAGAAACAAAATTCACTTGTTTCCATCGAATTTCACGATCTTTGACAGTTCTTCTCTACTGGCAGTTCGTCTAAACGGGGACTTGATCGTTTGTAATGATCTTGATAACGACGTCTTTCAAACCACGAAAGCGAAGTCGTATAAATTTCATACGAGCAGCCAAGAATGAAATTTTTGAGTTCAAACGGAGTAAGACTCCCTTTCAGATTTCTGATCTCAATTTCGCGTCTTTTAAGATAGTTTAAATTAAAGGCTCCCAAGGCCTGATCAAGTGCTCGTTTCATATAAATTCGGTAATCTTCAATAAGGTCGAGCGGCTTTGTAAAATACTGCTGAAAATTTCTAAGATGCAAAAGCAAGTTTCGATGGACTTTGGCGCGATCATAGGCCGGTTCCTTTATAAATAGAAGATTGATACTTGTAATTTTGATCATTCCTTCAGAAAAGCGTTCGATTTCTTTAAGACGTGTAAAAAACTCGATCTGTTCATTTAAAAACTGTGGATCCATTTTTAAATGATATTGATAACCACTTAATGGATCCATAGGATTGGTCTTTGTAACATAGCCAACATCCTTGATTAATCTTTGAATCTTTTGAAGGACAAATGATACTAGAGCCCGCTCTTTGCTACAAGGATCCACTAAAAGATCGAGTTCTAGTTTAAACTGTTCTGTCGACTGATAATCTTGTTCGCGATAATAGCGCGATAATTCTTTGGCTTCCAGCAGTCTGTCGCATTCTTGTTCTAATATTTTCATCATATCACCTAGTATTACCATACTGCTTGTCGATGATGAAATTTGTCGATTTACAAAAGAAAAAGCACTTTTCGTGCTTAATAATTTCGTTCTCTTAAGAATGGTGGTAATTCAAAATCTCCATCATCCCCATCGTCACTTTCAGAAGTTGGCTCTGCTTCCCGAGCCACTCTTCTCGTTGGCTGAACGTTATTGTAAAGTGGCGTCTTATCTTTATCTTTATTAAAGCCTGTTGCAATTACGGTAACGATGACTTCATCTGTAAGATTTTCATTGATGACAGATCCAAAAATTGTATTGATTTCGGTATTGGCAGCCGCTTTGACTACTTCGGCAGCTTGTTCGGCTTCGAACAAAGTCAAGTTAACACCACCTGTAATGTTGATGATGGCATTGGTTGCTCCTGAAATTGAAGTTTCCAATAGTGGACTTGATACCGCTTGTTTCGCAGCCTCGATGGCACGATCTTCACCCATACCCATACCAATTCCAATAATGGCATCGCCGGATTTTTCCATAACGGCTTTGACATCGGCAAAGTCCAAGTTGACAAGTCCGACTACGGCGATCAAATCAGAGATGGATTGAACACCACGTCGTAATACATTGTCGACTTCTTTGAATGCTTCCAACATTGGAGTCGTCTTATCGATGATCTCACGAAGACGATCGTTTGGAATGACAATCAAGGTATCGACGTGTTTCTTTAATTCTTCTAATCCTTCCAAAGCGTTGGCCATACGTCTTGGTCCTTCAAATGTAAATGGCTTCGTTACGATGGCGACCGTCAAAGCGCCAAGCGCCTGTGCAATCTCCGCAACGACAGGTGCTGCACCTGTACCAGTTCCACCACCCATTCCACAAGTGACGAATACCATATCTGCTCCAGCGAGCGCTTCTTCAATTTCTTTTTTGCTTTCGACAGCAGCTTCTTTACCAATTTCTGGCTTAGCTCCTGCTCCTAATCCATCTGTTAGGGATGAACCAATTTGGATCTTTACATCGGCTTTCGAATTGTTCAACACTTGTAAGTCTGTATTGGCAACAATAAATTCTACTCCCTTGACCCCTGATTCTATCATTCGATTGACGGCGTTTCCACCGCCACCACCGATACCGATTACTTTTATTTTTGCTAACTGATCCATTTCTAATCCGCCCAACATATCTTAATCCTCCTTAATTCTCGAAAAAGTGTCCAAATACTTTACTGATGACTGTATCACTAGACAAGTTCGACTTTTTCTTCGTTGTTTTCATCTCTTCCATCTTACGATCTTGGAACATGCTATACTTCTTTCCTCTCAGTTCTAATTTCTGATCAAAATATTTTATCATTCCTAGAACGCTAGAGTATTTATTATGTCGTACCCCCATCGTTGTAAGGTTCAAAGTGGAAGCAGTTCTTCCTAATACCTCTTCGACTAGGTACTGAAAACCTGCCAACTCGCTTATCCCACCTGTTATAATTATATAACTTATTTCTCGTTTTGTTAAGAGATTTATTTGTTTTTTTGCTAAATTTAGGATCTGTTTCAATCGTGCTTCGACAATTTCAGAGATTTCGCTTTGATTGATGGTCAGTTTTTCACCGTCTTTTCCTTCGATTTCGACCACATCATTGTAGTCGGCATAACGCTTAGAAGCAACGGCAAAAGTCTCTTTCAACTGTCTAGCGCGCGTACGATCCACTTTATATATATAACATATATCGGAGTCTACATGTTTACTTCCAACAGTAAGAATTTCATTTTTGATCATGATTCCTTTATTCAAAATGGCAACCTCTGTTTTATCATGACCAATATTGATCACGGCCCCTGCTTGACTTTTCATCTCGTCTGTCATCGCTGAAGCATAATCGCCACAGATACCAAAAGTCAAATCGACGGCTTTAAGGCCTGCTAGCTTCATGACGGTCAACACATCTTTGACATTTTGTTTTGGTACCGTCGACATGACTGCTTTAACTGAAAGTTCCTGCCCTTTTAAATGCTTGGGATCTTGAAGATTCATCTCGTCATCTAAAGCAAAGACGATCGGCTGAATCGTAATCAACTCTCGGTCTTCTTCGACCCGACCTAAGACCGCATTTTTAAGCGCATTCGTCACTTCTTCCCCTGTCACTTCGTCTTCGACGCTACTTTCTCCTGTGACAATGGAAACATCCATTCCATTACTAGAGACGTTGACGAGTGCCTCCTCGATCTTCAACCCTAACATACTCTCGAGCTCTTTCACCGCGAGACGAATTGAATCGGCAACCATCTTGGGATCTGTAATGACTCCTTTTTTGACACCGACTGAGCGCACGCTACTTGAAGCCAGAACACGAGCTTTTTGATCGAAAATTTCGGCAGTGATCATTTTGATACTGTCTGATCCAATATCGATACCAGTATAAACCTTCTTCATTGTCCGCTCCTCAACTCCTCCGATTCATATCCTAATAACATTATACTATACTTTTAATTTTAAGCCAAGTTTTTTTCAAAAAGCAAAAAAAGAAAGCATTACTTTCCTTTTATTCCTTAATTTCAAAATGATTGCCACTATCAAAATATAAAATACCTTTTCTGCCTTCGAGTTGGGGCAAAACTTCATTGTAATGATCGATCATATCAAATTTAGTCAAGGTCAGATAAACGCTGTTCCCATCATCCATGAACAATAGAAAACGGTCTTTATCAAATTCATTTGGAACATATTGAATCTCGGAAATTTTACTACGAATCGATGCATTCATCTTGGTCATTGCTTCTATAAAAGTGTCATATTTAGTATCTGGTATATAGTTCATCAAATTAGGAATTCCTAAAATCTCTTGATCCGCCAACAATTCTTTTTTGTTTTCAAGAACGATCTTGCCATCACTTTCTTTTTTAAATAAAATGGCATATTCATCGACTGTGATCTCTAGAACATGATAAAATTTTTTTTCGACTTTGACATCTTTAATGTAAGGACTGGCTAGCAAGCGTCGTTTGATCGAGCGACTGCTTGTCCAATAAAAACTTGGATACTGGTCAATTCCCGCCATTTCTAGAAGATCTTGGTCTTTCAGATGGACCGTGTTTTTGATGATAATGTTCTTAATGCTCGTATCTAAATAAGAATCTAGCAGTAGATAAATTAGCGCTAAAGCGAGCAAAAGTAGTAAGAGCCGAAAAACCCGCAATTTTTTCTTTTTCTTTATTTGTTTTGCCATTGTTTACTCCCAATTTACAAATTCTTGCTCAATTTTTAGATCGATTTGATATCGTTCTTTGACCGCATCTTTCGTAAATTCAATGAGGTCTTTGATATCTTGTGCAGTAGCATGATCTTTATTGATGATGAAATTGGCGTGCTTTTCACTGATCTGGGCACCACCTTTTTGTAGACCTTTCAAACCGAGTTCTTCGATCAACTGTCCAGCAAAGGCTCCTTCAGGATTTCGAAAAACACTGCCTGCACTTGGATATTCTAATGGTTGTGTCAAAAGGCGGCGTTGTCTACGTTCTTTATTGACTTCTTCGATGGCGTCTTTCTTCCCTTTTTGTAATTTCAATGTTGCCTCTAGACAAATATAGTCACGGTGCGTCTGTAAAAAGGAAGTGCGATAGTGAAATTTCAATTCCCGATTGGTCATCGTGATCACTTTAAAATCTGGTGTCAACACTTGGATACTGGCGACGATATATCCCATATCACTTTTATAAGCACCCGCATTCATGTAGACGGCCCCACCTACAGTTCCAGGAATACCGGATGCAAACTCTAAACCGGTCAAACTGTGACGAGCAGCAATAGAAGAAAGTTTCATGAGCGAATACCCTGCTCCTACTTTTATTTTATTACCGATGATCGAAAGCTCATCTAAAGCATCCAACTTGATGATCACGCCTGGAAATGGACGATCACTGAACAAAGTATTAGAGCCGTTCCCTAGAACTTTATAGGGGATTTTTTTTCTTCTGATAAATTTTAATAAAGTGATCAGGCTTTCAATGTCTTTAGGAAAGACCATCATCTTAGCGGGTCCTCCGACATGGTAAGAAGTATACTTACTCAAACTGACATTCTTGAGGTATTTGCCAAGATCCTCCTTTTCAATTTTTGTTATTAATTCGTCCATATTATTTTTCCTTTACTAATTCTTTAATTAATTCATAAATGCGGCTTGCACTATCGGTAAGTCCTAGTTTTTTGGTTTCCTCTTTCATGGTGTGATACGCTTTTTGATCATTTAAAATCTCATCGATTATGGCGCATAGATGATCCCCATCGAAATCTTGCTCTTCAAGAATTTTGGCAGCACCTTTTTGCTCGAGCGCTTTTGCATTCTCTAGTTGGTGATTGTGTGTTACATAAGGAGATGGTACTAGAATTGAAGGTAACCCTAAAGCGGTAATTTCAGCTAGCGTCGAAGCTCCAGCTCGAGAGACGATTAAATCGGTTCGTTTCATGACGGAAGGCATATTGTCAAGATAGGCGACTACAAAGACATTCTTGGGAAGTCCCTTTTCATCTTGATAGAGATCATAATAATTTTTTCCGGTCACAAAGAGTACTTCATAACTTTTCTTTTCAAATTTTTTCAAAACCTCTTTCATCTTTTCATTCATTGTTGTTGAACCTAGTGATCCCATGACGATCAGTACCAACTTTTTCGTTGCACTCAATTTTAAATCTTTCTTATCCACTGGTTTGGCTTTGACAACGACTTCGCTACGAGGATTTCCTGTATATACAGCTTTTTTAGGATCAAAATACGTAAGACTGTCTTTAAACGATACCCCGATTTTATCAGCATAGTGTGCCAAGAATTTATTAGATAATCCTGGAATAGAATTCTGTTCGTGAATAAAGGTCTTATAGCCCAACTTCTTTGCAGCATAGACCACTGGTGCCGTGATATAACCACCAATTCCTAAAACTACATCTGGATGAAATTTGTCGATGATCTGTTTTGCTTTCTTGATTCCACGAAAAAAACAGAAGGTAGCTTTCATACTTTTAAAAATATTTTTACGATCGAGCCCCTTCATTTCAATTCCAACATACGGAATCTTCAAATCCGGGATCAAGGTTGCCTCCATGCGATCTGTTGAACCAATGTATAAAAATTCACTCCCTGGTTCCATCTCTTTAATTTTATCGATGATGGCTAAGGCTGGATAAATATGTCCTCCTGTTCCACCGGCTGAAATAATCACTTTCATATTCTCACATCCTCTTTCATTATATCATAAGTATATGATTTCTAGAAGAAAAAAAGAAGAATGCATCTTCTTCTATTCATAGTCTTCAATCAATCTCATCAAAATCGACATATTGATCCTGAATGGCTTCAACGCGAATTTTTACATGAAGATGTTTGTTCGCAACTTCCTCTGGAATTTCAATGGTGCTATCTAACCACAATCTTAAATCATAGGTCTTAGTCACGGGTTCTTCCCCAGCGTTAATCGTGCCGGTTTCTAAAACGCGGTCTTTTAAATCACTCAACTTACCAACTTCTTGATCTTCGCCATCGATGGTAAGAAGATATTTAATTTGGTCATCTGACAATTGACGAGCACCACAACCATCTTCACTAATAGCCTCTTGATCATTCTCCAAAATAATACGATACTTACTATTGAGTGTACCATCGTTGGTAATTTCAAAATGATATGGCGTTTGGGCCTTTCCGGCTTCATCGCTCATCGGTAACGCCTTGTCCACGTCAATCCCCTCACCATCAATCAATTTGACAATCAATGTACCTGTAGTCACTTGATTCGGTTTTTCACCAGGTTTTAAATATTTAAAAATGGCAAAACTTATTCCTACAATGATACAAAGTACAGCAATGATAATAATAACACTATATAATACACGATTGGTGTTCTGGAGTTGTTCCTTCTTTTCTTTTTCCATAATCTCACCTTCGGCTTTCTATCTTTTCTATTTTTATTATAACTTTACTTTTTAAAATTGTAAACCACAATTTTATTTATATTCAATTCTGTTGTTTTTTGATATACTAAAAAAGGAGATGATCAAAATGAATAATAAAGTTGTAATCGTCGGCTGTGGCAATGTCGGCATGAGTTATGCTTATGCGCTCTTAAACCAAAGAAGTGTCGTCAGTGATTTAGTGTTGATTGACATCAATACCGAGAAAGCGAAAGGTGAAGCCATGGACCTTAATCACGGGCTTCCTTTTGGACCTTCAAAAATCAATATTTATCAAGGAAATTACGAGGATTGTCGCGATGCAAAAATGGTCGTATTAGCCGCAGGAGCGAATCAAGAACCGGGAGAAACACGCATGGATTTGATCTATAAAAACAGCGTCATATTTAAATCTATTGTAACGGAAGTGATGAAATCTGGATTTCATGGAATCTTTTTGATCGCTACCAATCCAGTTGATGTAATGACCTACCTTACTTGGAAATATTCAGGACTTCCTGTTAAGCAAGTTATTGGAACGGGCACCATTCTTGATACAGCGCGCCTTCGCTATTTGATTGGTGACCATTTGAAGATCAATTCGAAAAGCATTCATGCCTATGTCATGGGCGAACATGGAGACAGTGAGTTTGTACCATGGTCTCTTGCTTGTGTAGGGCTTGAAAGTATCGATAAATATTTAACCAAGGAAGAACAAGAACAATTTTACGTCAAAGTTCGTGATGCAGCTTATGAAATCATCGAAAAGAAAGGAAATACTTCCTATGGAATTGGCATGAGTATGGTGCGTATTACCAATGCCATCTTGGGGGACGAAAATACTATTTTGGCAGTATCTTCTTATGATGAAAATAATCAAGTGTTCATCGGAGGACCTACCATTTTAAATCATGAAGGTGTAAAAAAACGAATCTTTATCGATCTTACCAGTGAAGAAGAAGCAAAACTACAAAAGTCGATTGAGATCATTCAAGATGCTATCAGCAAAATTGAACTTTAGGGAGCAGTTACTAATATCTAAACTGCTTTTTTTATATTATTTTAAGTATATAATTTAATAAATTGTCTTTCATAATCGTGTCTTCTAATTTATTGATCGTAAAAACTTTGTCTCCTGCATAATTGAGAGATGTTCCAATATGGAAAAAACGGTTTCTATCAATTATAAAATATCGGTCATGAAACGTATTGTTTTTGATAACTCGTAAATTATGATATTGCTTGTTAAATTTTCTTGATTCTACTGCACTAAGTTTGGCTTTATCACTAGTGATAAGAATGATTGCAGCCTGAATATTTCTTAGAAAATCTAACAGCTTTTTGTCAGCATAACTGTCTATGATGATGACTTCTTCTTTAGCATCGCTTAAAATGTCTACAATTTCTGAATAAGCATCATATGTTTCTCCGGGCAAAAATAATTTTTCTTTTTTATTAAAAGCAGAAAATATATCATTAATTTTCTCGTCGTGCTCTATTAATTTATTGTTTATATTATTTAATGATTGATAAATATCTTTGTTTTCTAAAATATAATGCCGCATATGCACAAAGGCCCGCATAATAGCAATACTTATTTTTGTGGCGACCGGTGTCCTGATAACGCTTGCTAACATCGCTATTCCTTGTTCGGTAAAAACATAGGGATTTTTTCGAACTCCACCATGACTTGAAGTTTCAGATTGAAACTTCAAGTTTTTATATTCTTCATTTGTTAATTGAAAATAAAAATCTTTAGGAAACCTTTCGATGTTTCTATTAACAGCCAAATTAATTGACTTAGTACCATTTACACATTCGTAAAGTTTTGCCAAATCAGAGTCCAACATTACTTGCTTTCCTCTCACTTCATAAATCATATTTTCAATCTTTAATTCTTCAGTTATTAAAAGATCGTTCACATTCAATTCCCCCTTACTTATTACCTCTCAAATATATCGAATTTTGTTCTTGCGTCAAGCCTATTTTAGTTACTTCTAGATCTATTTAAAATATTGAATATTTTTCTATCACTGCAAGTACATATTTTATTAAACTATCTTTTACAATTTGATCTTCTAATTTATTAATTGAAAAAGTTTTACTACCTGCATAATTAAGAGATGCTCCACAATGATAAATTTCTTTTTGATCTAATATAATGTATCTGTCATGAAAATCATTATTATAAACTACTTTTAAATTTTTATATTGCTTTTGATATTTATTTACATCTAGTTCTTTTAATAGACCATTGTTTTTACATATGATAGTTACATCCACTTTTAGGGTTCTTATCATATCTAAGACCATTTTATCTGCATAGCTATCCATAATAATTATATTGTCATGCGCTTCTTTTAAAATATCAACTATTTTTGAATAAGCATCATAGATTTGACCGTTAAAGTAAATTTCATTATCTCTTTTCTTTTCTTCAAATTTATTAAAAGATTCTTGTAACAGTTTTATATCTTTATCATGCTTGATCACTAAATTGTTAATATATTTTTGCTGGATCAATTCATTAGAAATGTATTTTCGCATCATTACAAAAGCATCCATAATAGCAATACTAACTTGTGTTGCAACATCAGATTTTAAAACGGTTGCGAGCATTGCTACACCTTGTTCGGTAAATACTCGAGGTAAATATTTTGAATATTGCCCATGTTTGAATTCTAAGGTCGCATTTTGCGACCTTAGAATATCAAGATATTCATTTTTATTTAATTTAAAACAAAATCTTTCTGGAAATTTTTCAAAATTTCTTCTTACAGCTTCATTAATTCTTTTGGTTTCAACTTGATATAATAATGCCAAATCAGAGTCCAACATTACTTGCTTTCCTCTCACTTCATAAATCATATTTTCAATTTTTAATTCTTCAGTTAATAGAAGATCGTTCATATTCAATTCCCCCTTACTCATTACCTCTCAAATATATCGAACTTTTGTTCTTGTGTCAAGCCTATTTTAACTATTTCTAGATATATTTAAAATAATTCCAATACTTATCATTGAAACCAACAAACTACTTCCTCCATAAGATAAGAATGGAAGGGTTACACCTGTAACGGGAATAAGTCCAATCACCACCATCAAGTTCATGACCGTCTGAAACAACATTTGGAAAATCATACCAAATGCCAAGTATTTGGCAAATAAATTTTTGGCATTTAAAGCTATTTTGATTCCACGGTATAAGATCAGTAAAAATAAAGCGCTGACGATGATGACCCCTAAGACTCCGAACTCTTCACTGATGATCGAAAAAATAAAGTCGGTCTGCGGTTCTGGCAGATAGAAATGTTTTTGACGGGAATTTAAAAATCCCATTCCTAAAAGACCACCGGGGCCGATCGCATAGAGGGATTGAATGATCTGAAAACCAGTCCCTAACGGATCGCTCCATGGATTTAAGAACGAAGTAATTCGATCCATACGATAAGGGGCAATCAAAATTAAAACAACGATCCCTAAAACACCAATGATGCCACTAATATAGAAAAATTTCATGTTCACTCCAGCAATAAAAAGCATAGCGATGATGCTCATGACAATAACTAGGCCAGTCCCTAGATCCGGCTGCAACATGACGAGTCCAAAAAACAAAAGTAACACAAGTAAAATAGGAAGTACACCTTTCTTGATATCTTTGACAAAACGATTGCTATTGCTTAAATATTTACTTGTAAAAATAATGAGACCTAATTTGGCAAATTCACTTGGCTGAATTCCAAACGAGCCGATCCCAAACCAACTTCGACTACCATTACGAATACTTCCAATTCCAGGAATTAAGACTAGAATTAAAAGTAAAAGACAAGCACCCAAAATGATGTTTGTCTTTTTATAGTAGTTTTTATAATCTATTTTCGATACGATCAACAGTAGTACAATTCCGATTACGATAAATAATGATTGTTGTTTCACGTAGTGAAAAGCATCGTGAAACTTATAACCTGCCCAAATGCTCGAGGCAGAATAGATCATTACGAGTCCAAATAATATTAAAATTAGTACGGCGATAAAAAGAACAATATCAAATTTCTTCTTCATTATATCACCTATCTATATTATTTTATAACCATACACCGAATAATATTCCTGCCATAGCAAGGAGTAAGCCCCCTACCCAGAAAAGCTTGACAATATCGGTCTCAGACCAACCAAGTTTTTCAAAGTGATGGTGTAAAGGAGTCATCAAGAATAACTTACGCTTAAAGAGATAGAGCCATGCAACCTGCAAGATGACACTTAATGTCTCCAAGACAAAGATGCCCGCTACTACCAATAGCGTAAGTTCTCGATGCGTTAAAATGGCAATGGCTGCCATGACTGCACCTAAGGCTAAACTTCCGGTGTCTCCCATAAAGACTTTGGCGGGATACGTATTGAATACCAAAAAGCCAAGAATCGAACCAGTCAAGATGAAGGTAAAAATTCCCATATCTTCAAAGCCCACCATCAAAGAGATCAAACTGAACGCAACGAAAGCAATCGCACTAAGTCCGCCAGCTAAACCATCTAATCCATCCGTCAAATTGACAGCGTTACTCGATCCAACTAGAATGAAAAGAATAAATACTCCATAGAGCCAGCCCATTTCGATGTGAATTCCCAAAGTTCCAACGACCCAACTGGTCTGTCCCCCGTTTTTAAGATAAAAATAGAAAAATAAAATAGCGATTAAAACTTGAGCAAAAAGCTTTTGATAAGTTGTTAGACCTTCATTATTTTTCTTTTTGATACTTAAGAAATCATCTAAAAAGCCAATGATTGCATAGCCGATAAAGACCATGAGCACAATGCCAAGATCGGTGGTCAAAGTCAGGCGCTTCGTGAGAATCAAGGCTACAGTAGCAAGTACTGTCGGAATGATGAAGATCAATCCACCCATCGTCGGAGTACCTTCTTTTTTCTTATGTGTTTCGCCTACAAAAATACTAATTCTCTGCCCTACATGTAATTTTTTGAGTATAGGAATCAAAATCAACCCTAAAAAACTGGAGCAGAGAAAGCCAATCATAACCGCAAACACTGCTTTGGTTAACAATAACATTTTTTCACTCCCATTTCTACTGCTAAAATTATATCACAATTTTATTGGACTTATGTAGAAAAGACCATCAATAGACAAAACTTTACATCTTAACTTCCCAAAAGCAGTCGGACGGTCGATCCTGATGGAATTCGTTCACCAGCACCAGGCGACTGATCGATGACCTTGTCCCCTTCTCCAGAATATTCTACCTGGAATAAGTCTAATGCTTTGGTGGCTTCTTTGACAGTCATGCCAACGACATTTGGAACATCGTAGTAGACATCGTCATTCCATTCATAATCTTTTTCAATGCCACCTTCTTGTTTAGGAATATTCAATGCATCGATAATATCCAAAAGAATTCGGCGGGCAATTGGATCGCTGTATTTTTAGGATTATCGATGGCAATATACAAGATGGCTTGGGGGTTATTGGAAGGTACAATCCCCACAAACGACATAATATAATTGTTGACCAAATAGTGGCCATCCTTGACTTTCTGAGCAGTTCCGGTCTTACCTCCAATACGATAACCGTCAATATAAGCAGCCTTTCCCCCACCTAACGCTACTACACTTTCTAACGCTCTTCTCATGATGGCAGAAGTTTCCGGACTGATTGTATCACGGACAAAGGTTTTATCGATGGTCTTGATCAAAGTGTTGGTCTCGGGTTCAAGGAAGTTTTTAACGACGTAAGGTTTATAGAGCTTTCCTCCATTTAATACCGCACTGACAGCTGCGACTTGTTGGATGGGCGTTACGGATACTCCCTGCCCAAAAGCGGTAGTTGCTAGTTCTACTGGTCCTACTTGATCAAGAGAAAAGATGATTCCTTTTCCTTCACCATTTAAATCAATGCCCGTCTTTTCTCCAAAGCCAAAGAGATCTAGATAAGAAAACAATCGTTCTTTCCCTAACAGTTGCCCCATTTTAACGAATCCTGGGTTACAAGAGTTTTGCAGTACTTGTAAAAAGGTCTGGTGTCCATGGCCGCCGGCTTTCCAACATTTAATTCGCGCATTTTCAACCTGAACAGAACCACTGTCATCAAAGGTATCTTTATCAAGATCGATCAGTCCTTCTTCCACTGTTGCGGCAGTAGTAATAATCTTGAAAGTAACCACCAATGGCGAGCACAAAAAAATGTAGGAGCAATTTTAATGCTCCTACATTAATCCATACTATTGTCTAAATAAACATTATAAGTAAATTTATTTCTTTTAAAATCAGATCTTCCTAAATCCAAAGTATCGCAAGTTGCACTATATATTGATAACTTTTCATTTATATTTCCTAAATGACGAGAGCCTTTACTTATAGCCTTAGGTTTCTTAATTAAATTTAAAAATATATCTAATTTAATGTCATTTCTATCATTATCTATTTTTGAAACGATTATCTCA
>CANPXY010000013.1 GCA_947587115.1 uncultured Bacilli bacterium | reverse complement strand
TCAGCCGGTTATGCCACCAATATTCCACCGCACAATCTAGGAGAAATTATCGATGCGACGATCAAGCGGATTGATTCTCCTAATGGCACGCTCGATACGATCATGAATTTAGTTAAAGGTCCCGACTTTCCAACGGGAGGAATTGTCGAAGGACTAGAGGGCATTCGTTCCGCTTATACAACGGGACGTGGCAAAGTCATCATCAAAAGTAGGACCCATTTTGAAGAAGAGAAGAAAAACTTGGCGCTCATTATTACCGAGCTCCCTTTTGAAGTGAACAAAGCCCTTTTGGTACGTAAGATCGATGAAATTCGAATCGATAAAAAAATCGACGGCATTTTAGAAGTGCGTGATGAATCCGATCGGGATGGATTACGTATTGCCATCGATTTAAAAAAAGATGCCAACAAAGAGTTGATCTTGAACTATCTTTTAAAAAATACGGAACTCCAAATCAGTTACAACTTCAATATGATTGCGATCGTCAATCGTCGCCCAAAACTATTGGGTCTATTAGAAATGTTGGATGCCTATATCGTCCATCAAAAAGAAGTGGTTACCAAACGAACGCAGTTTGATTTAGAGCATGCCAAAGCACGACTACACATTGTCGAAGGACTGATCAAGTGTATTTCGATATTAGATGAAGTGGTACATACAATTCGTCACAGTAAAAACAAAGCCGACGCCAAAGAGAATTTAATGATCCAATATGCTTTTACTGAAGCCCAGGCCGAAGCGATTGTCACTTTACAACTTTATAAATTGACCAATACCGACGTGACCCTTTTAGAAGAAGAACTTGCCAATTTAAATAAGATTGTCGAAGGACTCACATTAATATTAAACGATGAATCAGCCCTCAAAAATGTCATGAAAGAAGAATTGCGTCGTGTCAAAAAAGAATACGCTGTACCTCGAAGAACCGATATCAAAGATGAAATTACGGAGATTAAGATCGATACGACCGTGATGATTCCTAACGAAGAAGTCATTGTTTGCATCAGTAAAGATGGCTACGTCAAGAGAACTTCTATGCGCAGTTATCAAGCGACGAATGAAGAAGTTGCCCTTAAAGACAACGACTACATGTTGGGACTATACCAAATGAGTACCCTCGATACGATTTTATTGTTTACCAATTTAGGAAATTTCCTCTATGTTCCAGTGCATCTAATTCCTGATGTCAAATGGAAAGATTTAGGAAAACATATCAGCAATCTCATCAAAATTGAAGAATCAGAAACCATTATTGCTTCTATTCCCATCAAAGATTTTACTAAAAATCAAGAGATTTTGTTATTGTCAAAAGA
Organism: uncultured Bacilli bacterium; assembly: GCA_947587115.1. Taxonomy (GTDB): domain Bacteria; phylum Bacillota_I; class Bacilli_A; order RF39; family UBA660; genus CANPXY01. The sequence goes on along the minus strand of CANPXY010000013.1, from coordinate 21,875 downwards.
AGGAATGGTCAAAAAGACCAAAGTCGAAGATTTTAAACTTTCAAGATATACTAAGCCCATTACTTGTATGAAATTAAAAGAGCAAGATGAACTAGTGGGCGCTACGTTAGTGACTGGAAACGATGTTTTCATCAGTACCCAAAAAGGGTATGGTCTTTGGTTTGATATGGCAGATATTCCAACAGTAGGACTCAAGACCAGTGGTGTCAAAGGAATCAATTTAAAAGAGGACGAAGCCGTTTCCTTATCGAACTTTAACGTAAATGAGGCAGAGTACATTACCGTCATTACCAATAAAGGTTCTGGCAAACGGGTAAAACTTACAGAGTTTGAAAAGACGAGTCGAGCCCGTCGCGGTTTGATGCTCATTCGTGAAGTCAAAACGAATCCTCATCAAGTAGTCAAAACCTTTGTGACGAATTCCAAAGCCCATCTAGGTATTAAAAACAACGATATTACGATCATCAAAGTAACCGAACTTCCGATTGCGGACAGATATTCTACCGGATCGATGATTGCTAAACCTCCTATAATAGATGCATTCCAAGCGGTAGAGCTTGTAAATCCTGACAAAGAACCAAAGGAAAGCACTCCAGAAGAACTTCCTTCTAAAAAGGAAAGTGTGTCTTTAAAAGAAATCGATGATCGCCTAATGACGATTGATGACTTTTTAAATGAACAATAGAGATTGATAGCAATCTCTTTTTGTCTTTACATGAAAGAATATTTTCGTTATAATAAAAACTAAAAAAGGAGATATATATTATGAAAAAAGAACTGATGATTCAATTTTTGACTGTTCTTCATGATGATGCTACTTTATGGGCCTATATTGATTCGACCTTAGGAACGAAATCCGGGTTTGATCGACTCTTAACGTTTACGGATGCGCAAGTGGAGAAGATCCTAAGTTTCAAATCTTCGGAAATGATGTTTGCGCAAATCTATTTATATGCAATAGGCCAATCGATGAAAGCGGAGCTGGATCGAACAATTTTAGGGATCATTCAAAAGGCGGTCGATCAACAAAATCCTTGTGTAATGCAGGTCATCAAACTCCATTGTGATCGTGGATACTTATATCTTTATTACAAAGAAGAAGTTCCTGAATTAGCAAAGTTAATTGCCGAAGCAACTGGAGAATATCAAGCAAAGCGGGGATATCAATTAATAAGACCGGTTCATTGTAACAATAAAGATCTCGTCGATTTTGTAAGGATTGTCACCAAGGCGAAAGAAGAATATCAAGCTAATGAAGCATCGCAATTTATTATTATGGAAAACAATAATCCTGATCAAAAAGATCCGCAAAGAATTAAAGAGTTCGCTGCCATATTAGCGAATGCTACTGGAGAAAACCAAGCCCAATGTGCCTCTTCGGCTGCACGCATCGAATGGGTACAAAAAAGTGACAATGCGCTCGCCCTCGTCGATGCCATCGCTAAATCTGAAAATGGACGCCAAGCCGAACGAGCCGTTCAGTATTTACGGGATCACGCCCAAGATGATGATACGACCGTCATGAAAATAGCATCAATTACGCAAGGATCCATCCAACAGCCAGTAGGCAAATTTAATCTAGGCAATCACGATCAATTAAGCATGCTGCTTACGGCGCTATCTCACTCCAAAGAAAGTGATATTACTCCTAAAACAATGGTTAAAATTTATGGCAATGATGAATAGAAATCTATAGATGATTTCTTTTCTTTTGGAACTTTTAGCCCACAGTCGCATACACTTAAATAGGTGATGATCTATGTCCAAGGAGACATTTAAAAGTTTTGTTAAAAATCATCCAGAACTTGTAAGCCAAGTCAACAATTCCACGATGACCTGGCAAAAGTTCTATGAGATGTACGATATGTATGGAGAAGATCGAACGATTTGGGAGCCATATTTTAATTCATCTAATCAAGTCCAAACGACAGCGAATAAAGAAAACTCGATGCAAGAGTTGATCAACATGATTAAAAAGATCGATCTTGAGACGGTTCGACGAGGAATCAACGGACTTCAAAAAGCGATTGGGCTCGTTCAAGACCTTGGGATTGGTAGTAACAAAAATGAAACTGAAAAAGCAAATTATGAACCTCGTCCAATGTATAAATATTTTGAGGACTAATGACTTTAGAAGTACAATTTAAAATTAAAAACGATCCCAATCTTTATCATTATCTACGCGACCATTCTTGTTGGTACAAAGCCCTAAATCGCGATCCAAGGGCCCTTAAAGAGATGGAGTGGGAAATGAGGAAAGCCTATAAACTGACGACTGCCGATAAGATCAGTCATTTCAAAAGTAGTTTAGATATGGTGTGTACGTTCATGGACGTGTTAAAATAAGAAATCACATGATTTCTTTTTGTTTGGAAAAAAAGAAAAGTATGGTATAATATTATCAGTTTAAAACCACGAAAACCAAAGGAGAGGGTTGTATGCTAGATATTAAGAAAATCATCGGCGATCAGATCAAAGAATTATTACATTGTGATCAAGTGACCGTAGAAATTCCACCGAAAGAAAATATGGGAGACTATAGTGTTCCTTGCTTTGAACTTCGAAACGAGGCATTACCAAATCCCAATCAAGTAGCCAACTATATCAAAGACCATTTTGAGGATCCTCATCACATCATTCAAAGCGTCGACGTCATTGGGCCTTATGCAAACTTTAATATAGATTACGATGTTTTATCAAGCCAAGTGATTCAAGAAATCGAAGAGCAAAAAGAAACCTTTGGATCACGCAACCAAGGTCATAACGAAGCCCTTTTAATTGAACATACTTCGATTAACCCCAATGCCGAACCACATATTGGAAGATGTCGAAATAGTTTGATCGGGGACTTTATGTCTAATTTGTATCATTTTACTGGATTTGATGTTGAACGCCACTATTTTATCAACGATCTCGGTAAAAAGATTGCCCTCTTGGTCATTGGAATTGAAAAGTATGGTCTTAAAAATGATGATTTTTCTTCGATCTTAGATGTCTATGTCCAAATTAGTAAGGATGCATCGCAAGATCCGGCCCTAGAACAAAAGAGTTTTGACTATCTAGAACAAGTAGAAAACGGCAATGAAGAGATGATCGAGCGCTTTAAAAAGATCACCGATATGTGTGTGGCAGGACAGATGAAGATCTTTGATGAACTCGATATTCATTTTGACATTTTTACGCATGAGTCAGATTATGTATATAACAATTATTTGACCAATATCTTAGATCAATTACAAGCCAAAGGAAAATTAAAGGAAGACGAATTAGGTCGTTACTATGTCGATTTATCAGACTACAAAATTCCAACCAAAGAGCCTGTTTTAGTGTTGACTCGTTCCAACAAGACCTCGTTGTATCCGATCAAAGATATTGCTTACACGATCGATAAAATCAATCGCAATCGGAAGCACAACTTTATTGTCTTAGGAGAAGATCAAGAAGTCTATATGCAGCAAATCAGTGCCGTACTCGATATTTTAGGTTATCCCGCACCAGAACTCATCAGTTATTCCTATGTGCTCTTAGAGGGCGAAAAAATGAGTACCTCAGGTGGTACAGTCGTCTTAGTCACAGATTTTATAAGAGAAGTTAAAAATACTTTAAAAGAAGAATTCCAAAAGCGAAACCTCACGATCGACGATGAAAATTTGACTATTTTATGTAATGCTTGTATCAAATTTACGATGTTGAATGTATCAAAACAGAAGATCGTCAACTTCAACTTAGATAATGCCACCAGCTTTACCGGTGAAAGTGGAATCTATATTCTCTATAATATCGTGCGGATCAACTCCATTCTTAAAAACAACCCAATAAATGGCAAGGAAGATTTACAGTATCAAGAGGAACAAGAGAAAAAGATGATCAAACTATTGTCACAATTCCCAGAATTAGTCGATGAACTTTTAACCTCTTGTGAGCCAGCCCATTTGACGAAGTATATTTTCCATCTTACCCAAGAATTTTCAAGATTCTATGAACAGACGAATATTTCTAATGAGTCTAATGAAGTATTGAAACAATCAAGATTACGCCTTCTTTGGGCTGTTCGCCAAGTATTGATCAATGCACTCAGTATTTTAGGAATCAAGACGATTGAGAAGATGTGATTTTATGGATGAAGAAATTTTAGACCAATTAGATCAAATCAAAGTGCTTTTGGATCAATCGGAATTGATTAAGAATCTGGAAAAGGCCAAGCAAGAAGTTTACCATGATCAAGATCTTCTTCAAAAGATCGATCGTTACCATCAAGAAGAACATAATGAAGCTTTAAGGCAAGAAATCTATCAAAATGTAAGATATAAAAACTATAAACATTTAGAAAATGAACTCTATTTTTTCATCTTAAAGATCAATCAAATATTGGCTACACTGACAGAAGGGAACGCATGTCACAATGAAAGTCATTAGTGGAATTTATAAAGGAAGAAAACTTTTAGGATTTGATATAGACGGAACACGCCCTACGATGGATCGGGTCAAGGAATCGCTCTTTGCGATGATCCAGGAGCACCTAGAAGGAAGTGTTTGCCTAGATCTTTATGCCGGCAGTGGGGCACTAGGAATAGAAGCCTTGAGTAATGGAGCTAAAAAATGCTATTTTATCGATCAAAATAAGATTGCCATTCAAACGATAAACAAAAATATTGCATCGTTGCACGCACAAAATCAGGCCACAATTTTATTGACGAAAGATTGGACGTTTTTAAATTCTAAAATACCAGAGCCTTTTGATCTCATCTTTTTAGATCCCCCATATCAAAGTGATAATTTAAAAGCAGTTTTGCGAATTTTGGATCAAGATTTGAATAAAATCATAAAACCAGAGGGTCTCATCGTCTGTGAAATTACTAGATGCGATCTCTTAGAAGAATATGAGACCCTATCGGTATATAAAAAGAGACAATATGGTGATAAACATGTTGTCATCTATCAAAAAAAGAGAAATGAGAGATGAAAACTATGCAGCTATATGAACGCGTTGGAGAAGAAGTAAATTTTTATACAGTAAAAGCGCATGTGGGGACGATTCGCGCTTTCAAGACTTTTTGTTTAGAACAAGAGAAAAAATTTTATCGTCTAAAAACATTTGATGATCGTCTAATAGAAAAAATAGAAGAAGGAAACATGGTGCGTTCTGATCATCTTCGGAATCAAAATAGGTTGGATCAGTGTGAATTTCAACCCGTGAATGATCAAATGGTCGATGAAGATCGTCATGAGCCCCTTGTCAATTTTCAGGAGAAGATCATCCAATCTTATATTGCTGGCGATTATGATCACCGGAAGCCTTCTGCCGTCGCCACGGTCTATGCACCAGCAGAAAACATTGATATCATTACAGGTAAAGATTACTATTTGATGCCCACACAACCAGTGCAAGAAAAATATGTAGGTGGGGCAAAGCCTCTTTATATTTTCCCTAATTTACTATGTTTGCCGCTAGAATTAGCCGCGTATCATCTGTTTGTGACAGAACAGTATGATCAACTTGTTTCTTGGAATCTTGACAATATCAAGAATCTATTTGCCATCCATTACGATCATCATGTTACTTGGGATGATGTCGTGACGATGGTACAAAGTGGTCTAATTAAAGAGCGTTTACCTCATGTAGAAAGAAAACTTGACTTCTCTAGTAAAGTGCTACAAAAATTAAAGTGATGATTTTCCGAAAATACGGTATAATAGAGTTGGTGATAGAATGAATAATAAAGGGTTTGCAATTTCGACGATTCTTTATGGCTTGATTCTCTTGATGAGTTTATTGTTGTTTTTATGGATTGGGACGATGTCATTTTCAAGAGAGAGCAACAATGATTTTGTGAATGAAATAGAAAAAGAATTGAATGAGTGTGTCTTTGATGGCACTTGTTAACAATTGTAATTTTGTATAGATGATTAGGGAGTGATCATATGTTACTATATAAAAGAACAAGAAAAACTTATGACTTTTATACTGTCAAAGCGGATGTCGGAAAAATTAGAGTATATAAAGAAGAAATGCTTAGACAACAACAGGATCCTTTATTTTATGTTCTGACAACTTATAATCCGTCGGCCGCTTGCAAGGTGATCGTCGGGCAGTCCATTGATTCTTGGGAAATCGATCTAGAAAGACCCTTGGACGAGTTTTGTCAACCATCTGGAATTCAAGAGATGGAGATTAACTATCAAAGTAAAGCTATTACCCAATATTTAGTCAATCAACAAAACATGATTATGGAAAGCTATTTAAATGGCGAATATGATGGAAAAATCCCCAGTGCGATTACAGGAATACCGATCTTAGATGAAAGTTATTTACTAAAGACACAAGAAGTTAAAACTAATATTGATCCAAGTGCAAACAAAGAATATTATATCTTCTATAACTTGATGAAGTTATCGCGTCCTCTTTATGCTTTGCAATTATTTTTAGCCGAAAAGTTTGACCAATTAGAGAATCAAAATGTCGAGGCTTTCAAAGACTTATTTACAGTTCAGTATAGTCATTGTCAGACTGAAAAAGATATTTGGCATCGTCTTAAAGATAGAGATGTCCCAAGAGCTTATTTGGACGCTTTAACGTATGATGATTCGCGTTGTAAAGTATTGAGACGATTAATTAAGTAGAAAGTCAAAATAAGACTTTCTTTTTTTAGAAAAAAATTAGCAAAAGGTGTTGACAAGTGCTAAAAGTAGTCATATAATGATCTTAGCACTCGTAGAATAGAAGTGCCAACAGGAGGCAGAAAAAATGCTTACCAATCGACAAGAAAAAATCTTAAAATGGATCGTCGAAGCCTATATCAAGGACGCAAAACCCATAGGTTCCAATATGATTTGCAAGAGGCTGAAATGTTCCAGTGCTACGGTTCGAAATGAAATGTCGGCCTTGGAAGAGATGGGACTCTTGGAAAAGACACATACCTCATCGGGGCGTATTCCTAGTGAAAAAGGATACCGCTATTATGTAGATCACCTGATGGAACTCAAGAAGATGAATGCGGAAGAAATGTTAAAGTTGCAGATTATTTTTCATAATCAGCAGTTGGCATTATCTGACTGTATCGAGAAAAGTTTGCAATTAATTTCCGATATGACTTCGTATACGACGATTGTACTTGGAAGTTCATCGCATGAAAACTTATTAAAACAAATCGAAGTAGTACCGATCGATGACGCCAATGTCATTGTCATTATCGTAACCGACAAAGGACATGTCGAGCATAAGAATATTCATCTCGATGGCGTCGAATTAGAAGAGATCAAGAAGACGGTTGGGCTTATCAACACTCTGATCACGGGCACGCCAATAGATGAAGTCAGCACGAAACTTGAGTATGAGATCAAACCGATCATCGGCAAGTATGTCAGTCAACATGAACAGATCTACAACGCCTTTTATCATGTCTTCAGTGATTTCACGAGTCAAAATATCAACATCGTCGGCAAGAACAACATGTTAAAACAGCCAGAATTTTCGAACATTGACAAAATTCGAGAAATCTTTAACAAATTAGATGATAAGAATATCTTGTCTAAGATTGAAGAGGACGATGACAACAACATCAATGTCTATATTGGCAAAGAAAACAATATCGATGACGATATGACAGTAATCAAGACCCATTTTAAGACGGATCAAGACGAAGGTACGATAGCGATCGTGGGTCCAAAACGAATGGAATACGATCGTGTGTTAGGACTCTTAGAGTTCATCAAGGAAAATATCGAAAGGTAGATGAATATGGAAAAAACAGAATCAAAAGAAGAAATCGAAATTCTTAATGAAGAAGAAAAAACACCCGATTCAGATGGAAATAAAAATCTAGAGAAAAAAGATAAAGAACATAATCACAACAAAGCCAAGATGAAAATTGCCGCGTTGGAAGAAGAAATTGCCAAATTGAATGAGAAGGTGAAATATCATCAAGCTGAGCTCATCAATTATCGTAAACGAAAGGACGAAGAAACTTCTTCCTTACTCAAGTTTGCGAATCAAGATTTAATCATGGAATTGATCCCAGTTTTAGACAACTTCGAGAGAGCAATCAAGTTGGACGACAATAATTTGAACGATGAATTATCAAAGTTCTTAGATGGGTTCAAAATGATGTATGCGCAATTAGTAGAGATCTTAAAACGTTTCGGAGTAGAAGAGATCGACTGTCTTGGCAAAGCATTTGATCCTAGTGAAGCCGAAGCCCTCATGATCGATCACGAGGAAAATCAAGAAGATAATGTCATCTTAGAAGTACTATTGAAAGGTTATCGTTTAAAAGACCGCGTCATTCGACCTGCGGCCGTCAAAGTAAATAAGAAAATAGAAAAAGGAGAAGATAAAAATGAGTAAAATTATAGGTATTGACTTAGGTACGACCAATAGTTGCGTATCAGTCTTAGAGGCAGGGAGCCCTAAAGTAATCCCAAATCCAGAAGGAGGAAGAACCACTCCAAGTGTTGTAGCATTCAAAAATGGCGAGAGAATCGTCGGAGATGCTGCAAAACGTCAAGCTATTACGAATCCCAATACGATTTCAAGTATCAAACGTAAAATGGGTTCAAAAGATAAAGTAGAAGCTGAAGGAAAAAAATATACCCCAGAAGAGATTTCAGCCATGATTTTAAGTTACATGAAAGACTATGCAGAAAGTTATCTAGGAGAAAAAGTAGATAAAGCCGTAATTACGGTTCCAGCTTACTTTAACGACGCCCAACGTCAAGCGACGAAGAACGCTGGTAAAATTGCAGGACTAGATGTAGAACGTATCATCAACGAACCAACGGCAGCGGCCCTTGCATATGGTCTAGATAAACAAGAAAAATCACAGACCATCTTAGTCTATGACCTAGGTGGTGGAACATTCGATGTTTCCATTATGGAATTAGGAGATGGCGTTTTCGAAGTAAAATCAACAAATGGTAACAACAAACTTGGTGGAGATGACTTCGATAATAAGATCATCGACTACTTGATTGAAACATTCAAAAAAGAGAATGGCATTGACTTAAGTAAAGATAAAATGGCAATGCAACGTTTGAAAGAAATTTCTGAAAAAGCCAAGAAAGATTTAAGTGGTGTGACATCTACTCAAATTTCTGCACCATTCATTTCTCAAGGACCAGATGGACCTTTACACTTAGATGTAACTTTGACACGTGCCAAATTTGAAGATCTAATTCGCGATCTTGTCGAGTCTACTTTGACACCTGTACGTAATGCGATGAAAGATGCTAAAATCAAAGCCAAGGATATCGATAAAGTGATCTTAGTTGGTGGTTCAACTCGTATTCCAATGGTTGTGGACTTAATTAAGAAAGAATTAGGCAAAGAGCCAAGTAAAGAAGTAAACCCTGATGAAGTTGTTTCTATGGGTGCTGCCATCCAAGGTGGGGTCTTAACTGGAGATGTAAACGATATCGTCTTACTCGATGTAACTCCATTAACTTTAGGTATCGAAACATTAGGTGGCGTCATGACACCGTTAATAGAACGTAATACGACCATCCCAACTTCAAAGAGTCAAGTATTCTCAACTGCTGCAGATAATCAACCAGCCGTCGATATTCATATCCTTCAAGGAGAACGTAGTATGGCTTCCGACAACAAGACACTTGGACACTTCCAACTTACAGGAATTCCTGCTGCACCACGTGGCGTACCTCAAATTGAAGTTAAATTTGATATTGATGCCAACGGAATCGTCAACGTTACAGCCAAAGATTTAGGTACGAACAAAGAACAATCAATTACGATTACTTCGAATACCAACCTTACCGATGAAGAAATCGATAAGATGATGAAAGAAGCAGAAGCACACAAAGAAGAAGACAAGAAACGTAAAGAAGAAGCAGATTTAAGAAACGATGCCGAACAGATGGTCTTCCAAACAGAAAAATCTCTAAAAGACTTAGGAGATAAAGTAGACGACAAAGAAAAGGAAGAAGCAGAAAACTTGATCAAGGAACTTAAAGAAGCCCTTGAAAAAGATGATATGGACGACATCAAGAAGAAAAAAGATGCTTTGACCGAAAAAGCCATGGCGCTTGCAACAAAAGTCTATGAACAAGTACAAAAAGAGCAAGCTGAAAGCCAAGAGGCAACAGGAAACGAAAAAGAGTCAAAAGACGACAACGTCAAAGACGCAGAATATGAAGAAAAATAAAAAAGTCAGTAAAGAGTTCTAGGGTTTCTAGGACTCTCATTACTGTTTATAAGGAGCAAGTATGACGAAAGATCGATTGGAAAAATGGATGAGATGGATTTATCAAAAAGATATTGATTTTGGCGAGATTTTTTATGAGGAACGCGTAAGTACCCGATATTTATTCATGGATGAACAACTGGATAAAATCGATACGGAAATCATTCGTGGGGTCGGAATTCGCATTGTCGATCACGATCTCATCACGTATTATGCCTCAACCAATGATTTAACGGATGAAAACATCAAAAAGACGATTACATCTCTAACTAGTCATTGTCAAGAGAACGTCCATCAAGAATCCATCATATTACAAGAAGCGATCCCCTATAAGCAACCAGAAGGAATCATTTTCCACGATCAAATGAAAGCAATCGATAAGAAAAAGTTTCTTAAACAGTTCGATCAACGAGCACGAGCGATGATTTCCAATCTAAGTCAAGTGACGATCAAATTGAATGAAGAAGATCAGAAGATTGTAGTAGCCAACACCAAAGGTGTATATCAGACCGATCAGCGGATGAACACCAGTGTGACGATCTCTTTAAATAAAGAAGCAAATGGTCAACGAGCGTTCTGTAGCCGCAATTTTGGAAATGGAGCGGGGTATGAACTATTAGAGACCGTCGATCAAGAAAAAGTACTGGAAGAGATGAAACAAGCCATCGAAGATCAACTCGTCGCGCAGGATTGTGCTGGTGGTAAAATGCCAGTCATCATCGGTCCAGGATTTGGAGCGGTGATCTTCCATGAAGCATGTGGTCACGCGATGGAAGCTTCAAGCGTCGCTAAAAAACTATCTGTGCTCGCTGGAAAACTCAATCAAAAGATTGCAAGTTCTAAAGTGACCATCATCGACGATGGTACAATCGATGGTGCTTGGGGAACGACAAATTTTGATGATGAAGGACGCGCAACGCAAAAAAACATTCTCATCGAAGACGGTATTTTAAAAAATTATCTGATCGATGAGATCAACGGCGTTAAAATGAAAATGACTCCAACAGGATCCAGTCGTCGTCAAAACTACACTTATCCGCCAACTTCAAGGATGAACAATACCTATCTTAAGAAGGGAAACGATCAGATTGAAGACATGATTCAGAGTATTCCTTACGGTTTGTATGCCAAAGTGATGGGTGGAGGAAGTGTCAATACTGCCACGGGAGACTTCAACTTCAGCGTCAATGAAGCGTATATGATTCGCGATGGCAAGATTCAAGAATCAGTCAAGGCCGCAAGTTTGATTGGAAATACCGTCGAGATCTTACAGAACGTTGAAATGGTCAGTGACGATTTAAAATTAGCTTGTGGAACGTGTGGTGCTGAAAGCGGATGGGTCCCAGTGACGATTGGACAACCGACCATCAAAGTTTCAGAAATACTTGTAGGAGGTGCGAAAAATGATCGATAAACTAATTGCCCTAGCAAATGCATCCAAAATCGATATTCAAATCACTTCTTATGATCATCGTGATACGACGATTCAAGTCAAAGATGATCAGTTGGAAACATTCAATATTTCTAAACGCAAACATTACTTAATTGTAGCTAAAATTGGAAAGAAGACTGTGAAACTAGCGACAGAGAATCTAGAAAATCCAGAAGAGATTCTACACTTACTACAAGAACAAGCCCATCTATTGGACAATACGACGACCATTCCTTTCGCCAAAGAAGAAATTTTGCCAATCAAAGAAGAAGAACAAACAGTGGATACCGAGAAGGTGATCCACGAATTAACATCGTTAAACGAGTTAAAAAAAGATTTTCAAGAACTTTTGAGTATTGAGGGAGAATATACACATCACTATGAAAAAATTGCCATCGACAACTCCCATGTTCATCTTATGGACACCAATCAATATGGTGTCTATGGACTATCAGTTACCGTGCAGGAAGAAGAGCACATGGAATCTTGTTATACGGCAGTTTCAGACATCGATGTAGATTTAAAACAACTTGCACTTGAACAAATTCATAAAGCGTTGGATCGACTTCACTTTCAATCTCTTGCAACGAATCGTTATAACGTCATCTTAAGTAACGAATGTGTCGCTGATCTCTTAACACAGTTCGCTCCAATTTTTGAAGCCCAACTGATTCAAAAAAGAAAGAGTGTGCTTACTGGAAAACTCCATGAAAAGATATTTTCTCAAGCCTTCCATTTGGTGGAAGATCCACTTTATAATCATGGATTTGGGAAAAGAATCTTTGATGATGAGGGCAGCAAAACGTTCAAGAAAGAGATTATCAAAGATAAAGCGTTTGTTCAAATGTTATATGATAATGAAAGTGCGACCAACGATCAAGTACAATCTACTGGAAACAGTTATGGCGTCTACGGAATGTACTTAGAACCAGGTTCTAGCACCCTAGAGGAATTAATCCAAGATCTAAAAGATGGAATCTATATTGACCATCTTACAGGATTACACGCTGGAACAAATTTAAATGATGGCAACATTTCATTACAAGCTGAAGGATATTATATTAAAGATGGAAAAAAGGATCATGCACTCAAGATGATCATTCTTTCTACAAATTTCATCGAGTTGTTTAGTCATATCAAAGAAGTGGCAAACGATTTAAGATTCGATCATGCCAAATGCGGGGCCCCTTCAGTTTCCTTTACAGATATTGCCATAGCAGGAGAGGAGTAAAATCATGGAAAAAAGAGATTATTATGAGGTGCTTGGCGTCGACAAAAACGCAAGTCAAGACGAAATTAAGAGTGCCTTTCGTAAATTAGCCAAAAAATATCATCCAGACTTAAATAAAGATGACCCAAAGACAGCCGAAGAAAAGTTTAAAGAAGCACAGGAAGCCTATGCTGTCTTGTCGGATGAGGACAAACGACGTCAGTACGATCAGTTTGGACATGCAGCCTTTGCGAACGGCCAAGCAGGTGCTGGAGGCTTTGGTGGATTTGATGCTTCAGGATTTGATTTTGGAGATATATTTGACAATATCTTTGGCGGCGCAGGATTCGGTTTCGGATCCAATAGTTCCGAAAGAACACGTGCCAGTCGTGGAGCAGATCAATTGATGCGGATCAAATTATCTTTCGAAGAAGCTGTTTTTGGAACTAAGAAAGATATTCGCGTCGATGTCGTCGATACTTGTGATGATTGCCACGGTAACGGGGGATTCGATGAAAAAACTTGTGATAACTGTCATGGCAGTGGTACGATTACGAGCGAGCAACATACGCTTTTTGGATCATTCTTAAGTAAGACGACTTGCCCATATTGTAATGGAAAAGGAAAGACCTACAAACGTGTCTGTGACACTTGTCATGGAAAGGGTAGGATCAAGTCTACTAAGACACTAGAAGTGACCATTCCAAGTGGCGTAGATACAGGGGATCGTCTTCGTTTAGCTGGAAAAGGAAATGCTGGCAGTAATGGCGGCGCCAACGGGGACTTATATTTAGAATTTCAAGTGGGTGAACACGAATTTTTCGTAAGAGATCATGACGACATTTATATTGAAGTACCACTTACGATTACTGAAGCCATTTTAGGATGTAAAAAAGAGGTACCAACGCTTTCTGGAAATATCAAATTGACGATTCCAGCAGGAACCGACTATGAAGACAAACAACGAATCAAAGGAAAAGGAATCAACAATGCTTCCACCCGTCATAAGGGAGATCTTTATTACATCATGAAGATTGTTACTCCTAAAAAACTCTCTCGCGAACAAAAACATTTATTTGAAAAACTAGAAGAAACTAAGTTAGAAGATCCAGAAATCACAAAATTTAATCGTTTTACAGAAAAAAATCAATAAAAAAAAGTAATTCTTACCCTGTGATGGGTGCTAGAATTACTTTTTTAACCGATATAGATATAGCCAGTCATATTTCCACCATGAGGGAGTTGTACTTTAAAAGTAGGTGGATTTTTAGTGAGCATGTAAAGTTTATCTCGTTCTGTATAATCCTGTGAAGCTTCATGGTCTCTCTTGGCAAGTCTTTGAAAATAAAGAAGTTGATCATACTTCTTTCTTTTTTGATTATTGGAAAGCGTATTGTAAATATCTAATAGATGATCCACTTCCTGATACATTCGCTCTGGGTCCGTTTGATACTGCGCTTGTACTTTCCGAATCTCGATTCCTAAATGTTGTAATAAAACTTTTTTCCCAGCGTGATTACCAACATGTAATCGATTATAATAATTTTCCATAATTCCCCCTTAGAAAATGATCGTCTTTAAAATCCGCTCTGTGTTTTTAAAGTTCATTTTTGCGATTTCATTTAATTTTTCTTTGCCATACTTCTCGACTACTTCTTCGCCTATACGATCAACTTCGCTGCCGGCACCTTTAGGAAGAGGTAGATGTAACTCATCAGAAATTCGATCAAACTCTTTTAAAAAGATATAGCGACTGATAACAGATGCTGATGCCACTGCTAAATTTTTATCTTCCGCCTTCGTCATAAAGGTAATGCCACGCTGTATGGGCGTCGTCTGCTCTAAATAGGCATAATAGCGATGTTCTCTAGCAAATTCATCGACAATAATGTAATCATATTGGATCTGTTCTTCATGAATTAGTTGATAGAGCACTTTGTTATGTAAGATGGCCTTGATTTTATTCATGTTAATTTCCTGGGTGTAGTGACTATTATACTCCATATTTGACAATATTACACTACGATATTTAATTTTTTTGGCAATTTGGGGTGCAATCTTTCTAATTTTTTCATCATCAATCTTCTTAGAATCCCGAATTCCCAGTTGCTCTAAAAAAGGAATATCTTCTTGTGAAACATAGGCAGCAGTTACAACAATTGGACCGAAGTAATCCCCGGTTCCCACTTCATCGCTGCCGACCGAGCTACAATAATAGTACTTTTTTTCTTCTTCTTTAGATGGAGTAGGGACTAGACTCTGCCCATCGATTTCCCGCCACATGGTCGCATCGACATCAGCACTGACTCCTTGAAACATCACTTTGCCCGATTCATAGAGCGTAATGACCGTATCTTCATCTTGGGCCTGAAATACGACATAAGGGATCTTTTTATCTCTTTTTTTATCTTTATAATAGGCAATTAATTTCTTTCTGGTTTCCTCACTCAACTTGATAACTACATTCATGTCAACACCTCGAATTTATTATAGCATATTTTGTAAGAATAGGTTATACTATAATTATAGATTAGAAATAGGAAGTGAAATTATGAATATTATTGATGCAGTTGTGATATTGCTCATCTTACTCGCTGGAGTAGTCGGACTAAAACGTGGGTTCTTTCAACAGGTCGTCATGACCGTTGGTGTCCTCATTGTCGTCGTTTTAGCCTTTTATCTCAAGAACCCGGTAGCAGATTTCTTTTGCTCGATCTTTCCATTCTTCAACAGTTTAGGAGCCTTTAAAGGAGGGGTCATCCTCAACATCATTTTATATCAACTGATTGCCTTCTTATTGGTACTAGTAATACTTCTTGGCATATTGAACATTCTAGTACGAATTACAGGAGTCTTTGAAAAAGCACTAAACTTTACGATCATCTTAGGAATTCCTTCCAAGATTTTAGGCTTCATTGTCGGAATTATCGAAGGGTATGTCATCATCTTTGTAGCTTTATTTTTCTTGAATCAGCCAGCAGTCAATCTTGAAATTGTACAAGGTTCCAAGTTGATGCCAAAAATATTGAATAGCACCCCTGGACTTACGCAAATTGCCAGCAATATGAATTCGACAATTCAAGATATCTATCAATTAAAAGATGACCTAGGGGACGGAAGTGATGCCAATCAATTCAACTTAGATGCCCTAGATGTCATGTTAAAACACGGAATTGTCAAAGTAGAATCCATCGAAAAATTGCTACAACAAGGAAAATTGAATGGTATTACCGGAGTAGATGCAGTGCTCAATCGTTATCGTTAGGAGGAACTATGTTACAATATTTAAAAGATGAAAATTTTTCTGAATTGATTCAAAACGAAAAAGTGTTGGTCGACTTTTACGCCGATTGGTGTGGACCTTGTAAGATGCTCTCGCCAGTGATGGAAGAACTTGCCAAAAAAATGCCGACTCTTTCCATCGTTAAAGTAAATATCGATGAACATGAAGATTTAGCTAGAACTTATGGAATCATGTCCATTCCCACCATCATTTTATTTGAAAAAGGGAACATAATCAAAAAACAAGTTGGATTTATGCCGCAAGAAGCATTAGAAAATTGGTTAAAATAAAAATCTACCAGCCTAGCTGGTAGTTTTTCATAAGCCCTATAAGGGCTTGTTTCTGGCAAGCACTAGTTTGTGCTTGAATGGCCGCCGACCGCACTCTATTTCCTATAACTGCTAAAGCAGTTCCTCTTATTTGTACTTCTTTCCTGTAAACGGATCTATATATTCTTTGATACTCAGTTGCTCATTTAATTTGTCCTCTTTTAATTGATTTGCTATATATTCTTTTATTGCTTTTGTATTTTTCCCTACTGTATCTACAAAGTATCCTCTACACCAAAATTGTCTTTGGCCATATTTGTATTTCATGTCTGCATGTCGATCAAATATCAACAGTGTACTCTTCCCTTTCAAATATCCTATTGCTGCTGACACACTCATTTTTGGCGGTATCTTTATCAACATGTGTATATGATCTGGGCACGCTTCTGCTTCTATGATCTCTATTTCTTTCCTCGCACACAACATCCTTAATATGTTCCCTATGTCTTTCTTTAACTGTCTATATATAACTTGTCTTCTGTATTTTGGCGCAAACACTACGTGGTATTTACAATTCCACTTCGTGTGTGCTAAACTATTCTCGTCCATTCAGGACACCTCCTCTTCACTTTTTGCAGTCGTCAAACCGCATTTAGTTTATCAGAGGAGGCTTCTTTTTGCAACGCTGAAGCTTTTTGGAACCCCCAGTATAACTGGGGGTTTTCGTTTCACAATAAAAGAATTCTATCCATTAGAATTCTTTTTCTATCAAAACAGATGGTCCTTTTTCATAGTTGATGGACCAATCATCTAGATATCGAAGCAAAGTAGGGGAGGCATCCACAATCATTTCAACTTGATCTAAGAAGGTTGCGTTCTCTACCACGCCTTCTTTCAAATAAGGTTCCAGCTTTTTATAAGTCTTATAATCGATTTTAAACTGAATTTGAAATCCTTCTACTAGTTCATTTAAATCGACTGTTTTAAGTGCCTCTGATACACTTTTGGTATAGGCCCGAACAAGTCCTCCTGCGCCTAATTTAATTCCACCGAAATAACGGACGACAATGCACAAAACATTTTTTAATTGCTGTTTTTTCATCACTTCTAAGATCGGAAGCCCTGCAGTTCCTCCCGGCTCATGATCGTCACTTGCTTTCTCTTGGTTTTCTAAAATATATCCATAACAATAATGAGTAGCGCCTGGATAACGGATCTGTGCATCCGCAAGTGCCTTAAAAACCTCGTCTTGATTTGTCACTTTTTTCAAAATAGTAATAAATCTTGAATTTTTGATCATAATTTCATTATGACATTCCCTTTTGATGGTATACATATCTTTCACCTAGCATCATTATAAAATAGAAACCAAAAAATTACAACGGAAGGGCGTTAGACTTTTCGAAGAGATTTTGTTATAATAGACAAAGAAATGGGGGATTATGATGTTTTTTAAAAATAAAAATGAAAAGTTAGATGTAGGAAGAATCAACGAAGTCGTTAAAGTTTTACATCATCTTTTAAAAATTTTATTAGGAATGACGATCCTCAGTCTCATCGTCTTAGCGACTTATCTGATCAAAAGTTGGAAGATCCTTTCTGTTTTGAAGACGTTGTTGATTGTCGTAGCACCAGTCTTTATCGGTCTAGGTATCGCTTGGCTCTTTGATCCGGTCGTCACTTGGCTATCGAAGCGAAAAGTAAAACGTGTTTTTGGAACGATCATCGTATATTTGTTGATCTTAGGCTTCTTTTATTTGATCGTGCGCTTGATATTCCCAGTTTTTGTCGATCAGATCAACGATTTTGTAAGCAGTATTCCGAATATTTTGAATTATCTTAAAAATTTCATTCGGGATGGAGTCGATAAAATTGCCGTCAAAAGCAATTATGATCTATCCAGTATCGAAGACCAAATTCTAAGATCAGTCGAAGACTTTGGTGTTTCTATCGCGACCAATTTACCAGCCCTGTTGATGAATGTCATCAGAGGCCTTGTCAGTGGCGGAGTAACCTTGGTCCTTGGTCTCATGTTTGGATTCTATATGTTGATTGACTTCAATAATGTCAAACGTCATCTTTTGAATCTTATCCCACAAAAATGGCATTCTGATGCGACCGATCTTACCAATCGTGTCAATCAATCATTGCGTAGTTTTGTGCAAGGAACACTTTTTATCATGTTATTGGTGTTCGTTGCGCAATCGATCGGCCTTACGATCGCAGGTCTTGAAGCTCCGATCTTGTTTGGTCTATTCTGTGCCATTACCAATGTTATTCCTTATCTTGGACCATATATCGGTGGTGTTCCTGCCGTCATTGTCGGATTTTCGATCAGTCCAGTAACCGGAATTGGGACCCTCATCTCCATCGTGGTCGTCCAGATGATCGAAAGTTATTTCTTACAGCCGATCGTCATGGGCAAAACCATGCGGCTACATCCAGTGACCATCATGGTAGGACTACTGATTTTCCAATACTTCTTCGGTATTATTGGAATGATTCTAGCGACGCCAATCATCGCCTCCCTCAAGATCATCTTCCAATTTATCGATTCCAAGTTGCATTTTAAAAAGATGCTTTTAAAAGATTTGGAAACGGAGCCAAATCAAGTTTAACACTCATAAATTTTAAACGAAGGGGCTTGAAATACAGCTTCTTTTTTGATATGATAAGAATACTTAATAGAAGAAACAATGAAAAAGAAAAGTACAGCTTGCCACTTTATAGAGAGCCAAGGAATGGTGGAACTTGGTAAGAAGCAAGTTCGAAAAGCTACTTTGGAGTTTCGTCGGTCATGTGCCGTTATCAGAAAAAGACCAAATTAGGATGGTACCGTGTTTTTGACACTCCTAAAATATGGTCTTTTCTTAGTATGAGGAGGACTTATGAAAGTATATTTAATTTGTGGTAAAGCAAGACATGGAAAAGACACGACAGCGAATTTTATGAAAGAGGCTTACGAAAGTATGGATCAAAAAGTCTGCATCATGCATCTCAGTAACTATATCAAACATTTTGCCAAGGACTACTTTGGCTGGGACGGAAGAGAAGAGACCAAGCCTCGAACACTACTCCAACAACTAGGAACTGAAATTATCCGTGAGAAAATGAAAAAACCTCGATTTTTTACTACGCGTCTATTAGAAGATATCGAAGTTCTTGAGAATTTTTACGATGTGGTATTAATTGCCGATGTGCGCTTGCCACTAGAGATCGAAGAAATTAAAAAAGTGCATCCGCAAGGGATCGTCATCAATGTTTATCGACCAAATTTTGAAAGTACATTATCTGCGTCCGAGAAACAACATATCACGGAAACTGCGCTAGATCACTATGACAATTATGATTATAAATTAATAAATACGACACTTGAGAAACTAAAACAAGACGCCCAAGAGATCGTCAGAAAAGAGGAACATATATGAGAAAAATGACCAGTAATGAAATTAGAAAAATGTGGATCGATTATTTTACCAGCAAAGAACACGCTCTAATCGAAAGTGCACCATTGATTCCAATCGATGATGATAGTCTCCTTTGGATCAATGCTGGCGTTACACCTTTAAAAAAATACTTCGATGGAAGCATCGTTCCGGAACACACGCGGCTTGTCAACATTCAAAAATGCATCCGTACCAACGATATTGAAAATGTAGGTGTGACCAAACGGCATTTGACATTCTTTGAAATGATGGGCAACTTTTCGATTGGCGATTACTTTAAAGAAGATGCCATCGCGTTCGCATTTGAACTTTTGACGGGAGAAGAGTGGTTTGCGATTCCCAAAGAAAAGATCTATGTGACGGTCTATCCAGAAGACCAAGTTGCGATCGATCGTTGGATTGAGTTAGGACTCAGTGCTGATCACATTGTCAAGTTGGAAGAAAACTTCTGGGAAATTGGCGAAGGTCCATGCGGTCCAGATAGCGAGATTTTCTATGATCGAGGAGAAAAATACGATCCAAATCACGATGCTCTAGAAAAATTCCGTAAAGACGAAGATCAAGAACGCTATAGCGAAATTTGGAATAATGTTTTTAGTCAATACAATGCCAAGACGGGCGTACCACGCAGTGAATATAAAGAACTTCCTCACAAAAATATCGACACGGGAGCCGGACTTGAACGCTGGTGCACCATTTTTCAAGATGTCGACAGTTCCTTTGATACCGATCTATTCCAGCCAATCATTTCCCACATTGAAGAATTATCAGGATTACTATACAATGGTGAAATGCCGTTTAAAGTCATCGCCGACCACATTCGTGCCATTACTTTTGCCTTAAGTGATGGAGCAATCTTCGAAAATGTAGGACGCGGTTATGTTCTCCGTCGTTTGTTGCGAAGAAGTGTTCGCTTTGGAAAAAAACTTGGCTTAAATGAGCCATTTATGTATAAACTAGTCTCTACCGTGGTAGAAACGATGAAAGAAGCATATCCTGCACTCTTAGAAAAGCAAGGAGAAATCAAAGCGCTGGTCTTCGAAGAAGAACAACTCTTTCATTCGACACTTGCCTCTGGAGAACGTCGTCTATACGAATTGATGGCCGAGGCTAAGGATCATACGATCAGTGGCTATGATGCCTTTAAACTCTATGATACTTACGGTTTTCCATTCGAACTTACCCAAGAATATCTCGATGAAAAAGGATTCACAGTTTCTAAAGAAGAATTTGATAAATATATGGAGCAACAAAAGAATCTTGCCAAAAGTAATCGAAAACAAGAAAGCGCTATGGCCAATCAGAAAGAAGTATTGTTGAATTTTAAGAAGCCAAGTGAATTTGTCTATGGCGTCTACGAACTAAAGAGCAGCATCATCGGTCTAATCGCTGACGATCAACTTGTAAAAGAGTTGGATCATGATGGATATGTCGTTTTGAAAAAGACTTGTTTCTATGCAGAATCGGGCGGTCAGATCAGCGATACAGGAATGATCATTGGCAAACATTTTAAAGCTCGTGTCATCGATGTCTTTAAAGGTCCCAATGGCCAACACATCCATAAAGTGAAACTTTTAGATGGAAAAATTACCATGAAAGATGATTGTGACTTAGTGCTTGATGTCAGTCGAAGAAGTAACATCGAACATAATCACAGTAGCGTTCATATGCTTCAATATGCTCTTCAAGAGCAAGTTTCTGATACAATTAAACAGGCCGGTTCTTTCGTCAGTGATGATCGATTCCGCTTCGATTTTACTTATACTGGAAAAATTACCGAAGAACAACTGATCAAAGTAGAAGAACGCATGAACGAGATGATTCAGGCTTCCCTTACGACGATTACAGAAGAGATGAAACTAGAAGATGCCAAAAAATCAGGCGCAATGGCCTTATTCAGTGAAAAATACAAAGACAACGTTCGTGTTGTACGCATCGGAGAATCCTTAGAACTTTGCGGTGGTACCCATGTTAAAAATACCAAAGATATCGGGCATGTCGCCCTCACTTCATGTGAGTCTAAAGGAAGTAACGTCTAT
>CANPXY010000012.1 GCA_947587115.1 uncultured Bacilli bacterium | reverse complement strand
CCTTTCTACAATTTTTATTTGGCATTCTTATTATAGCACTTTTTTATTTATCAGTCATTTTGTTTAACACAACTAAAAAATAAAAAAAGCCATTAATTAATCGCTATATAAAGTGATTGAATCAACAGCTTTTTTCTTTTAATAGGTTCTTATTGGAAGAACTAATTGAATAAGTGTAGGATCTTCTGGATCTTTAAGTAAAATTGGTTTTACCTCTCCTACAAATTGAATTTCTACTTTCTCATTAGAGAATGACTTTAATGCTTCCATCATATATTTGGCACTGAAAGAAATTTTAATATTTTCATCGTTATTTTTCACAACTTCCATCTTTTCTTCTACTCTACCAATTTCTTGTGAAGAAGAACGAAGAATCAATGTAGAATCACTCGTCTCTAAAGTGACGATATTCTTTTCTTTATCGCTCGTTAAGATGCTAGCTCGATCAATCACATCGTAGAATTCTTGTAGATCTGCAGTGATATTTAAGAAAGAATCATTTGGTAATAAATTACTGGTATTAGGATAGGTTCCATTGACTAATCTTGATTGAAAGAGAATGTTTTCATATTCAAATAAAATTTTATTATTGAAAATATGTAAGCTAATATCCCCTTCTCCATCAGGAATAATTCTAGAAAATTCTACAATGTTTTTACTTGGAATAATAATATTATAATTATCTGTACTCACTTCTTTTAAATTGACAATCTTTCTAGCAAGTCGGTAAGAGTCAGTAGAATTACATTCTAAGATATTTCCTACAATATTGAAATTGATTCCTGTAAGAACTGGTTTTGCTTCATCCGTTGAAGCTGCAAAAGAAGTTTGATTAACAATATCTTTAAACACTTTATTATCTAATAATATAGGTTTTTTATTTTTTTCTAGATTAATATTAGGATATTCTCTTTCACTTATACCATTTAAAGTAAATTCACTGTTTGCAGTATAGATCAATATTTTTAACTCATCTACTACTTCGATATTGATAAATTCTTCAGGTAACTTTCGTACGATATCCAAAATATACTTTCCTTGAATAATAATACTTCCCTGTTTTTCAACCGTCATCTTCCCTTCTTCATCGTTTTTGATCACAGTTTGAATGGTAATATCATTGTCCGATGCCGTCAAAGTTAATTGATCTTTTCCTAATTCAAATTTTATACCAGATAATACAGGAATTAAATTCTTAGTAGAAATGGCTTTTGAAACTTTATTTAATCCTTCTAATAAAACATCTTTTTTAATTGTTAATTTCATATATATTCCTTCTTTCTTATAACTTTTTTATATTATTACTGTGGAAATTGTGAATAACCTCATTTTTTCCAATAATTCATGCTATATTGAACTTTTTTCTCTGTGGAAAAAACTCTGTATTATTTTTTATTTTCCACACCTAGTGAATATCTTGTTTGATTTTTTCAATAATGTTGGCTAGTTCTTTATTCACTTTGATCTCTTTTTCAATCTTATCGACCGAATGCATAACGGTCGTATGATCTTTTCCACCAAATTCAGTTCCTATTTTCGGAAATGACTCATTGGTTAAAGTTCTACACAAGTACATGGCAATCTGTCTTGGAAAAGCGATATTGGAACTTCTTTTTTTGGATTTGATATCTTCCACGGAAATTTGAAAGTATTCAGAGACAATCTTTTGAATCTTGTGGATATCGTTCTTTTCGCTGACTCCTTTATTAATATAATCTTTTAAAGCTTCAATGGCAAGATCGACATTAATCTCTGCCCCACCCATGATTGCGGAATATGCGACAAGTCGTGTTACAGAACCTTCTAGTTGCCGTACATCACTACCCATATTCGAAGCGATATATTCGATGACGTCTTCTGGAATTTCTTTTTCCACTGCACCTGCGGATATTTTTTTTCTAAGAATCGCCACACGTAGAGCAAAATCAGGTGGATGAATATCGACCGTCAATCCCCAACAAAATCTTGTTCTGAGACGATCTTCCAACAATTTTAAATCATCCGGAGATCGATCAGATGAAATAATGATCTGTTTACTATCGCTATAAAGGGTGTTAAAAGTGTGGAAAAACTCTTGTTGCGTCTGGGTGGCACCACCTAAAAATTGAATATCATCGATAATCAAAATATCGACGTTGCGGTACTTATTTTTGAAGTCTTCCACATAGTTAAAGTTCGTTCCGTGATCATCTTTCTTATTGATCCAAATAAAATCTTGAATAAATTGGTCACTTGTTACATAGAGCACTTTTTTATTCGAATTTTTGATGATATAGTTTCCAATCGCATGCATCAAATGGGTCTTCCCTAACCCACTATTTCCATAGATAAATAACGGATTGTACATTTTTCCAGGATTTTCTGCCACCGACAAGGCGGCCGCATGAGCAAATTTATTACTGTTTCCGACAATAAAATTATCAAACGTATAATTAGGATTTAAATTTGATTGAGCGGCACTATTATAAGGAACTCCTGTGGAAACAACGGCTTCATCCTTTTTAACAAACTCTTGACTTCTCTTTTCTTCTTCTACTTCTTCTTTTAAGACAAATTCCAGTTCAAAGTTCGTTCCCGTAATCGTATTGAGTGTGTCACGAATTAAATCATAATAATTGTCTGATAAATGCTTTTTATGGATCGACATCGGTACAATAATCCGCGCCTTTCCATCTTTCAATTCAAAAAGTTCTGTATCTTTAAACCAAGTTGTAAAACATAGAGAGGTAACATCTTCTTTGATGGCGTCAAGAAAACTATTCCATAAGACTGCGACATTCATATATATCACCTCCCTGAATAAAGAATAATTCAACCAATTTCATTGTAACTGAAAAATGTGGAAAAATAAAGCAAAAAAATATAAAAAAACATTATTCACACCTTTTCCACAAAGTTATACACAAGCGAAAAGTAATAATACATTGAAAAAAATGACTTTTCCACAAAATGATAAAAATTTAAAATCACAAGCGGAAAAAAATTATACACATGCTGTGGATTTTGTGGAAAATAGAAAAAGTTCTTTTTTTGATTGACATTTCATACTTTTTATTATTATAATAATGTAGATTTATGTCTGGAGGTGGAACGAATGAAGAGAACTTATCAACCAAATAATCGTAAAAAAGCTAAAAAACATGGTTTTTTTGCACGTATGAAGACAAGAGTTTTAAATAAACGTCGTCAAAAAGGTCGTAAACGTTTATCCAAATAAGTTCCACTGTTATCAGTGGTTTTTTACTTTTGTTCGAGTAGGATAGGGGAAGAAATGAAAAAGAAATACATCGTAAAACAAAATCAAGAGTTCAATGATCTCATCGAAAACGCAAAATATAAAAGGAATCCTTTTTTTGTTTGCTATTACAGAAATAATGGGACCAACAGTTCTCGCTTTGGAATTTCGGTAGGGAAAAAGATTGGAAATGCTGTGACTCGAAATAAATTGAAACGCCAAGTGAGGGCCATCGTCGATGAAGATAAAAAATACTATTCAAATGGGCTAGATTATATTATAATGGTAAGGAAGGGTTGTTTAACGTGCTCTTACCAAGAGATGAAAAACAAGCTGTTAGAACTTTTAGAGCAAATCAACCCAAAGGAGAAATAGAACATGAAAAAGCAAAAAAAATGGAAAGTACTCGTGATCGTACTCATGCTGTTGCTTACGACCGGATGTACGACGACATTGATGGATAAAGATAAAAATCCAGTAAAAAATCCTGAAACAGGACAAAGTTTAACGAAAAACATTCTCTGCCAGCCAACGGATGAAGAAACGAGAAAAATTTATGAAGCGAATGATGTCGACATCGATAAATTACCTGCTTGTACGAATTTTAAAGTGACGAGTGGGGGATATGAAGGTTTATGGACCAGCATTTTTGTAAAACCATTAGCTTTTGTAATTCTCTGGCTTGGAAAATATATCAAAAGTTTTGGTGGATCGTTGATCATCTTCAGTATTTTAATTCGTCTTGTTGCTTATCCAATAACGAAAAAGACGGCACTTCAATCAGAATTATTAAAGAAAGCCCAACCGGATATCGACAAAATCGAAAAGAAGTATGCCAACAAAACAGATACCGACTCCATGATGCGAAAGAGTCAAGAAATGACGCTCGTCTATAAAAAATATAATATCAGTCCACTATCTGGCTGTGTTTATGCCTTCTTACAATTACCACTATTTTTTGCATTCTTAGAAGCAATCAATCGTGTTCCTGCGATCTTTGAAGAAAAAATGTTACTTTTACAATTAGGAACTACTCCGATGATCGGCTTTAGTTCTAGTTCTTGGTATATGTACGCTTTGCTCATCTTGTTGATCGG
This sequence comes from uncultured Bacilli bacterium, assembly GCA_947587115.1. Taxonomy (GTDB): domain Bacteria; phylum Bacillota_I; class Bacilli_A; order RF39; family UBA660; genus CANPXY01. The sequence continues at coordinate 19,679 of CANPXY010000012.1, read as the reverse complement.
AGCATCGACCTTTTTCTCATTTAAATTGAATGCGACAGCAACATCCAATGAAATGGGAATGAAACATATGTCAAAGATTATGACTGGAATCATCATTTTGATGGGACTATTTATGCCATCCGCACTAGGGTTATATTGGATTACGACCAATTTATTTACCATTGTTCAGAATTTGATTGTAAAAAGGAGTAAGATCGTCAATGAATAAACATGAATACGTAGGAAAAACATTAGAAGAAGCGCAGAACTTAGCTATGGAAGATTTGCGAGACACCCTCGATCATCTTTATGTTAAAGAAGTTCCTGTAAAAAATGGACTCTTTAATAAGAAAGTAAAAATAGAAGTTGTAGAAAAACAAGACATCATTGACTTTATTAAAAATTACTTAATTGATCTTGTAAAAAAGATGGGATTAACCGTCAACGTTGAGATCAAAAAACGAGATGATAACGTAAATTTTGTATTATACTCTGATAATAACGCTTTATTGATTGGAAAAAATGGAAGAACGCTCGAAGCCTTAAGTACCATCGTTCGCCAGGTGTTGTTAAAAGAATTAGATCAACCTTTTCATTTTTTGATTGATGTAGAAGAGTATAAACAAAAACGTCAGAATGATATCGAACGCTTGGCAAGAAGAGTGGCTCGTGAAGTAGCGCGCAGTAAAGTTGAAGCAAAACTTGATCCGATGAACTCTTATGAAAGACGACTTGTTCATAACGCCTTGTCTGATCGCCAAGATGTCTATACAGAAAGTGTAGGGCAGGAGCCAAACCGACAAGTGGTAATCAAACCTAAAGAAGACCAAGAATAAAAGTTTTCAAAAGAAAGGTGTCCTAGACATCTTTTTCTTTTATTTTTAGAGCGGTTATGTTATAATTTACCCCGAGGAAGTGATTACTATGAATGATACGATCGCCGCCATTTCTACAGCATTAGGAGTAGGAGCCATCTCAATTATTCGAGTAAGCGGAAAAGATGCGATACAAATAGTAAATCCATTATTTCAAGAAAAAGACTTACAAAAAGTTTTAAGCCATACCATTCACTATGGACATATCATCGATCAAGAGGAAACCATCGATGAAGTTTTAGTATCCGTGATGCGTGCACCCAAAACTTTTACAACCGAAGATGTGGTTGAAATTAATTGTCACGGCGGAATTACAACGACCAACAAAATATTAGAAGTATTACTAAATCATGGCTGCCGCCTTGCAGAGCCAGGAGAATTTACCAAACGTGCCTTCTTAAATGGACGAATTGATTTAGTGAATGCCGAATCAGTGATGGATTTGATCGAAGGGAAAACAGAAAAAGCCCGAAAAGTTGCCATGCATGGGCTAGAAGGCAAGACGAGTAACCGCATTAAAGAACTCCGGCAACAAATACTAGAGGTTCTAGCAAATATCGAAGTGAATATTGATTATCCAGAATATGAAGATATCGAAGAGATGACCAACGAAAAAATTTTGCCAAGTTTAAAGCAAATCGAAGAAGATTTGCAAAAAATTATTGAGGAAAGTGAAAATGGACAATTGATTAAGACGGGCATCAAAACAGTCATTGTGGGGCGTCCAAATGTTGGCAAAAGCAGTATTTTAAATCGATTATTGAACGAAGAGAAAGCGATTGTCACTGAAATTGAAGGAACCACTAGAGATGCCATCGAAGGAAGCATCAGTTTAAATGGAATCCTGTTGAATATCATCGATACTGCTGGAATCCGCAAGACCAATGATGTAGTAGAAAAGATTGGGGTGGACAAAAGTCTTCACTTGATCGATCAAGCAGATCTTGTGATTGTAGTACTTAATAACAATGAACCTTTAACTTCAGAAGATCAAGAAATTTTACAGAAAACTAAGGATCATCCATCAATTGTAGTAGTCAACAAGAATGATCTTCCACAGAAAATAGATCTTGAAGCATTAAAAGATCGAAATATAATCTATACCAACACCATCGATCTAAATGGTATTGAGAGTTTAAAAGAGCGAATTATAGAATTATTTCATTTTGATCAGATCGAAAAAGATGATTACACTTATCTATCGAATGCGCGCCAAATTTCTTTAGCTAAAGAAGCCAAGGCTTATTTAAAAGAAGTTCACAAAGGAATTGATCAGGCGATGCCTTTAGATATGGTCGAGATCGATTTGAAAAAAAGTTGGGACAAGTTGGGAGAAATTATAGGGGAGACCTATACAGAAGAATTAATCGATCAATTATTTCGTCAATTTTGTCTCGGAAAATAGTAAAAATTATTTCCCGGGAAATAATTTTGCTGAAAAAAATAGTTTTTTAGAATGTATTCAATAGAAGAATACTTTAAAGGAAGTGAGAAAAATGCAATATGATGTGATTGTTGTTGGGGGAGGGCATGCTGGATGTGAGGCCGCTCTTGCCGCAGCTCGTCTACATAATGAAACGCTCCTAGTTACGGGCAATATCAATAATATTGCAGATATGCCATGTAATCCATCGATTGGGGGGCCTGCGAAAGGAATTATTGTGCGTGAAATTGATGCTTTAGGTGGCGAAATGGCCAATAATATCGATCACAGTTTTCTCCAGATGAAAATGTTGAATACCAAAAAAGGTCCCGCTGTGCAAGCATTGCGAGCACAAGCAGATAAAGTAACCTATCCTAAACAGATGCGCACAACCCTTGAAAACCAAGAACATCTCACGATTTTAGAACAGATGGTAGAAGATCTATTAATAGAAGAGCATCAAATTAAAGGGGTAAAATTAGAAGATCAAACGATCATTTTTGCCAAAGCAGTCATTTTAACTACCGGAACTTATATGAATGCGATGATTCTTGTTGGCGATCAAAAAACTTCTAGCGGTCCTCACAATGAAAAACCTTCTAAATTTTTAAGCAACAATCTTCAAAAATTAGGATTTCATCTCTTGCGCTTAAAGACCGGAACGCCACCTCGTATTCAAAGAGACAGCATTGATTTTACGAAAACGCAACTTGAACCAGGCAGCACCAAGCAATATGCTTTTTCCTTTGATCATATTCCCAACTATGATGTTCAAGAGCAAGAGCCTTGTTATTTGGTATATTCAAACGATAAAACCCATCAAATCATTCGTGAACATTTAAAAGAATCAAGTATGTATGGTGGCTATGTTGAAGGAGTTGGACCTAGATATTGTCCATCGATTGAGGACAAAGTCGTCCGTTTTGCGGATAAAGAGCGTCATCAATTGTTTTTAGAGCCAGAAAGTTTATATTATGATGATATTTATTTACAAGGTTTTTCGACCAGTATGCCTCATGAAGTTCAAGAACAGATGGTGCATAGTTTAGTAGGACTTGAACATGCCATCATCAAAAAATATGCCTATGCGATAGAATACGATGCCGTCGATCCAACCCAATTAAAACAATCATTAGAGACGAAACTGATCGATGGTTTGTTCCTTGCCGGTCAGATCAATGGAACAAGTGGCTATGAAGAGGCCGCCTGTCAAGGACTCATGGCAGGGATTAACGCCAGTCTCAAACTTCAAAACAAAGAACCCTTGATTCTCAAAAGAAATGAAGCTTATATTGGCGTGTTGATCGACGATCTAGTGACCAAAGGAATAAGAGATCCTTACCGAATGCTTACATCTCGAGCAGAATATCGCTTGCTTCTTCGTCATGACAATGCCGATTTACGTCTTCGAGATTATGGATATCAAATTGGCTTAATCGATTCGAAACGTTATGAAAAGTTTCAAAAGAAAAAGGAACAGATCGAGGAATTATTAAAAGAACTTCAACAAAAAAAGATTACTCCAACAAAAGAAGTAAACCAAGTTTTATCATTGATTCCAACGTCACCAATTCAAGACGGTATTAGTCTTTATGATCTTTTAAAGCGTCCGGAAGTATCGATCGAACATCTTCAAAAATTTTATAAAATGGATGCTCCAGATGAGGTATTAGAGCAAGTTGAGATTAATATAAAATATGAGGGATACATTGTAAAAGCTACGCGTGAGGCCGAAAAAATGTTGAGTCTGGAAAGCAAGGCAATTCCTGCTGATCTTGATTATGAACAAATTCCGAATCTTGCCAGTGAAGCCCGTCAAAAACTACAGCAAATAAGACCAACTTCCATCGGGCAGGCCACGAGAATCAGCGGCGTCAATCCAGCCGATATTTCCATTTTGATGGTCCATTTAAAAAGGATGGGGAACGTATGACCAAAGAACAATTTATTGAAGCCTTAAAAAAAATAAATATTCAGCTTACGGTTCAACAGATCGATCAACTAGAAAAGTTTTATCTTCTTCTATTAGAATGGAACGAAAAGATGAACTTGACCAGAATTACCAATCGAGAAGAGGTCTATCTCAAGCATTTCTATGACAGTTTGACCCTTGTTCAAGCCCTAGACCTCAAGCAAGAGGCCACGCTTTGTGATGTTGGAAGTGGAGCCGGATTTCCCGGAATCGTTCTTAAAATTGTTTTTCCACAACTAAAAATTACCCTTTTAGATAAACTTCAGAAACGCGTGAATTATCTAAATGAAGTGATTCGTATTTTAAATCTAAAAGAGATCGTTGCCATCCACACGAGAGCCCAAGACTATAAGACGCAGACCTTTGATATTGTGACGGCCCGAGCGGTAGCAAACCTTTCAGCACTTTCAGATTACTGTCTACCTCTTGTCAAACCAAAGGGTCATTTTGTTGCGATGAAAGGGCACATTGAAGAAGAACTTCTGGGTCTTGATGAGCATTTACAACAACATCATGCGGAAATTGATCAAATTGTAAGCTTTAAATTACCTTACGAAGAAAGTGTCCGTAATTTAGTAGTCATAAAAAAATTATAAGTTTTTTATTAAAAAATTGGCATAGAAGGAAAAAAATGATATAATGATATCATAGGGGAAATAAAAGAATAAGTGAGGGGTGTTTTCATGAATTCTGAAAATGAAATTGTTTATTTGTATTTAGAGGATATTATACCAAATCGCTTTCAACCAAGAGAAGTGTTTGACGAACGGGCATTACAAGAGTTATCTCAGTCGATCAAAGAGCATGGTGTGATTCAACCGATTATTGTTCGAAGTATCGGTAGCAAGTATGAAATTATTGCCGGAGAACGTCGTTACAAAGCTTCTGCGCTAGCAGGTTTAACAAAAATTCCAGCCATTATTAGAAATCTCGATGACAAAGAAAGTTCGAAAGTTGCCTTACTCGAAAACTTACAAAGACGAGATCTCAATCCAATGGAAGAAGCCAGAACTTATCAGAAGATTTTGGAGCTCGATGAGATGACGCAAGAGGATCTAGCGCGGACGATGGGAAAAAGTCAACCAGCCGTTGCCAACAAACTCCGTTTGTTACTCTTGCCAGAAGAAGTTCAAGAAGCACTTTTGAAAGAACAGATCTCAGAGCGTCATGCCCGCAGTCTTTTGACACTTGAAAATAAAGAGGATCAAATAAGAATGATGAACGAAGTAATCAACAACCGCATGACGGTTCGTGAATTAGATGCTGAAATTAAAAATTTAAATCAAAAAGATCAGCCAATTTCTACTTCTGATATGCCTTCTGCACCTAGATTTGTTAATTTTGATCAACCACAAGACGATGCCTCAACTCAAGGAGGAGCTACCAATGAATCTTTACCACAAGGAGATCCTGTTGCCGATCTAGATGCGCTGTTAAATTTAAAAAAGCCGACGGAAATTAAAACTTTAGAATCGCAATTAGATGATGTGCTAGAACATACGCCTGTCGAGTCCACACCATTTTCTCCAAACACCAATCCAGAGCCACCAGAAGTTTTATCTCCTTCTTCTAACGCTGATGCGATCGAACCGTTATTTCCAGAAGAAGAAGCGAGCACACCACCAGCTCCAAGTTCTACTTACGATTTAAAAACCGCAATTAACAACACGCGAGATGTCATTCGCGATATAGAACAAAATGGTTTCCTTGTCCGAGTAGAAGAACGTGACCTTGAAGATGCTTATCAATTTATAATAAAAATCGAGAAAAATAAATAAAATTCAAAAGTAGAGATAAAAATCTACTTTTTTGCTAAAAATATTTCAAAATAAAACTTTTTTTGTTAAAATATATTATGTCTCATATAGGCGAATAAAGGAAAGGTGAAACGATGGGAAAGATTATATCATTAGTAAATCAAAAGGGTGGAGTAGGAAAGACAACGACTAGTATCAATCTTTCCGCATCTTTAGCAATTTTAGGAAAAAGAACATTATTGATAGATTTAGATCCGCAAGGAAATACGACGACTGGGATTGGAATTAACAAAGGAGATATCGAAAAAAGCGTATATGATGTTTTAACAGAGAATTGTCCCATTGAACAGGCGATTGTTAAAACCAAACATAAAAACCTCTATGTGTTGCCAGCCACGATCAATCTTGCTGGAATCGATATTGAACTTATGGAAAAAAGTCAACAAGAACCTGGCTTTGTGAAAGGAAGTCAATTAAAACGCCACTTAGATCCCATTCGCGATCATTTTGACTATATGATTATTGACTGTCCGCCCTCTCTTGGCCTAATTACGACCAATGCTCTAACGGCCTCAGACTCTGTAATTATTCCTGTGCAGTGTGAGTTTTTTGCCCTCGAAGGAATTATGCAGTTGTTAAATACCATCATGTTAGCGCAGAAAACTTTGAATCCTAATTTGGATATTGAAGGCGTACTTCTTACCATGTTAGATTCAAGAACGAATCTGGGCTTTGAAGTCGTAGAAGATATTCAAAAATTCTTTAAAGAACGAGTTTATAACACTATCATTCCAAGACTAATTCGGCTTACAGAGGCTCCATCTCATGGAGAGCCTATTATCGCATATGATCCAAAAAGCAGAGGATCAGAAGCTTATTTAAATTTAGCGAAGGAAGTGATCGAACGTAATGGAAACCAATAGACGTAGAGCCCTAGGTCGAGGGCTAGAAGAGTTATTTAATAACGAACCGATCGACTATGATAAAATCGAAGAAAAGATTATTACGAATACTCCTAAAGAAGCAATTACAGAATTAAAATTATCAGAACTAAGAAGTAATCCTTATCAGCCACGACAAAACTTTGATGAAGAATCTTTAAAAGAACTTGCTTTATCTATCAAAGAACACGGCGTTTTTTCACCCATCATTGCCAAAAAAAGCATCAAAGGTTATGAGATCATTGCTGGTGAGAGAAGAGTAAAAGCATCGGTTCTTGCTGGTCTAGAGACGATTCCTGCCATCGTTCGTGACTTTACCGACGAAGAGATGATGGAAATTGCTTTGCTCGAAAACCTTCAACGTGAAAACTTGAGTGCCCTAGAAGAAGCGACTGCTTACAAGAAACTTCTTGAAACGCTCAAAATTACCCAAGAACAATTATCGAAACGTCTTGGCAAAAGTCGTAGTCATATTACCAATATGCTTGGCTTGTTAAGTTTACCAGAAGAAGTAAAAGATCTTTTGATCCTCAACAAAATTTCAATGAGCCACGCTCGTGTACTTAGTAAAATGGAGGATCCTGACCAAATTATTCGTCTTGCCAATCGAATTGTCAACGAGAACCTTAATGTAAGAGACATTGAAGAGTTGGCCAGCGGCAAAGAATACGAAAAGAAAAAGGTGATCAAGCGCCAAACGCATCATAATGAATACCATTATGTAGAAGAATTGTTGTGCGATAAACTAGGAACCAAGGTAAAAGTAAAGCCTAACAAAATTGAAATTTCCTTTGTCAATGCGAATGATCTCAATAGAATTTTAGAAATCATTGACATCGATCAATAGATGATGCCATAGAATGGACTTTAAAGAAGAGGTGCATTATGGAAAAATCAAAAGAATATCAATTAGGTTCTATCGTCATGATGAAAAAGCAACATCCCTGTGGAAGTAATGAATGGGAGATTGTAAGATTAGGAGCCGATATCAAAATCAGATGTTGTAAATGTAATCGCTCTATTATGATTCCAAGGGTAGAATTTAATAAAAAAATGAAAAAGGTAATTTCCTAGAAAGGAAGTCAAAATGAAAGAAAAGAAAAAGTTAAAACTTAAAAAATTTTACTTGCATCCGATCACTTCGATCATTCTTTTAATTGTCTTAATTGTTTTCTTAAGTGGCATTCTGTCGGCTTTAGAAATGCAGGCAACCTACAACACGGTCAACCCCAATACCAATCAATTAGAGCCAACACTAGTCACGGTAGAGAGTCTCTTAAACTATGATGGAATGAAGTTTATTTTTAGTAATGCTGCTCGAAACTTTATTAGTTTTGCGCCACTAAGTATGCTGTTGATTGCTCTGATTGGAGTGAGTGTCGCATCTTCCACCGGTTTAATTCAAGCAGTTTTTAAACGCCATCTAGGAAAACTTAACAAACAGACGGTAACCTTTATATTGATCTTCATAGCGACGGCCTCTAGTTTGATTAACGAAATAGGGTATGTTGTTTTAATTCCTTTAGGAGCACTGATCTTTCTGGCGAACGGTAGGAATCCACTCGCCGGCATTGTTGCCAGTTTTTGTGGAGTTGCTTTTGGTTATGGAGCAACGCTATTTGTCGGCTCGCTAGAAGTTGGGCTCATCCCTTATACTACAAGTGCCGCAAGATTAATTGACGAAACTTTCCATGTAAGTTTGACTTCGAATTTGTTTATCATCATCGTTACAAGTTTACTACTTTCTATTTTAGGAACCATCATCGTCGAAAAAATCATCATTCCAAAGCTTGGACGTTATAGAGAGAAAAAAGATTTCGAAGCGACTTCTGAAATCGAAGTAATCGATATCGAAAAAGAAGAACAGACGAAGATTGAAGAAGAAAAAAGAGAAAAAACAGGTCTTAGATATGCAATGGTTACGGGCTTATTGGTAATTCTCTTCTTTATCTACATGATCATTCCGAATTTACCAGGATCAGGAATGCTCTTAGATATGAAAGAAACTACGTATTTAAACCAACTTTTTGGAGTCAACTCTTACTTTCAAGATGGCTTTACGTTCATGATGGCCCTTTTGTTTCTCATCATGGGTATTGCGTATGGAATCGGATCTAAAACCATCAAAAATGATAAAGATATTATCCATGGTGCCGAAGGATATCTTTCCCAAGTCGGTAGCCTTGTAGCGATCATCTTCTTTTTCTCACAGTTGATTGCCATTTTCAAACAGACGAATATTGGTACGATTTTGACAGCTTGGTGTGCCAATTTGATCAACGATCTTTCCTTCTCGGGAATCCCTTTGATGATCGTTTCTGTAATTCTAATTGCGGTTTCCAATTTGTTTTTAACAACTCCAACTTCTAAGTGGGCCATCTTTTCTCCGGTAATTGTACCAGCCCTAATGCAGTCGAATATTTCTCCACAATTTGCGCAGTTCATCCTACGTGTAGGGGATTCGATGACCAACGGAATTACGCCGCTACTAGCCTACTTTGCCATCTACATTGGATATCTTAATATCTATAATTTAAATAAAGAGAAACCGATCACGATCAGAAAGTCCATTGGTATGGTAATGCCATATTTCTGTATCACAAGTATATTCTGGATTTTATTGCTCGTCGGATGGTATTTGATCGGTCTACCGCTTGGGCCAGGAGTATTACCTACAATTTAAAGTGTACACGCTACACTTTTTTTAATGATCAAGTGAATTGTATGATATAATAAAAAACGAAAGAAGGTGTATAATATGGCTTTAACTGCCGGTATTATAGGCTTACCTAATGTAGGAAAGTCAACATTGTTCAACGCTATTACCAAAAAGAATATTTTAGCGGCCAACTATCCTTTTGCGACGATCGATCCCAATGTTGGAATTGTCACTGTACCAGACCAACGTCTAGAAGTGCTAGAAAAAATGTATGTGCCAGAACGTTTGATTCCCACGAGCTATGAATTTACAGATATTGCTGGTCTAGTGAAAGGTGCGTCTTTAGGAGAAGGCCTTGGAAATAAATTTTTATCACACATTCGTGAAGTAGATGCCATCTGTGAAGTCGTTCGTTGTTTTGAAGACGGAAATATTATTCATGTGGAAGGAAACGTCGATCCCGTACGTGATATTGAAATTATCAATCTAGAACTTACAATGGCCGATTTAGAGATCATCGACAGTCGGATCGATAAAGTGGAGAAAAAAGCAAGAACCAATAAAGACAAAGAAACTTTAGAAGAAATTGCAATTCTCAAAAAAGCCAAAGAAGCTCTTGAGAAAAATATTCCCTTACGTCTCGTCGATTTTACAGATGAAGAAAAACTTGTCTTAAAGTCCTATAACTTTTTGACTATCAAGCCGATGATTTATCTTGCCAACATCAGCGAAGAAGACCTTACTTTAGAGGATCATCCATATGTGAAAAAGGTAGAAGAATATGCAGCCAAAGAACAGGCAATTACCATTAAAATCTGCGCCAAAGTAGAATCAGAACTAAGTGAGTTGAATGATGACGACAAAGCCGAAATGCTCGAAGCGTTAGGAATAAAAGAAAGCGGCCTTGATCAGTTGATCAAAGCGACGTATACCCTTTTAGGGCTTGCCACTTATTTCACTGTTGGATCTGATGAAGTGCGCGCTTGGACCTTCAGAAGAGGCATGAACGCCAAAGAATGTGCCGGAATTATTCACAGTGATTTTGAAAAAGGCTTCATCAGAGCCGAAGTGATGAGCTATGATGATTTAGTAACTTATGGAAGTGAATTAAAAGTGAGAGAAAATGGTAAAGCACGTCTTGAGGGAAAAGATTATTTAATGCAGGATGGAGATATCTGTCATTTTCGCTTTAATGTATAGAGGTGGAACATGATCAAACCAAAAATTGCTTTAATTGCTCGCCCAGCCATGATCGATGAAGTTTATCCTTCCTTATATGTAACAGAATACTATCGCAGGGCGATCATTGAATTTGGCGGCAATCCATTTTTGTTATTGCCACCACAGAATATTAATTATCAAGAGACCAAATGCTCTGAAACCCCTGAAATTACACCTTTTGAACAATCGATGATCGAAGATTATCTCAAGATCTGTGATGGAATCGTTTTACCAGGTGGTAATAAAATATTTTATTATGAATATTTTATTGTGAAATATGCCATCGAACACAATATTCCTATTTTAGGGACCTGTTTAGGAATGCAGATTATGGCTACTTGTGATGCTCCTCAACCCTTAGTCAGAAATGAAACAGCGATCGAGCACAATCAACCGGGTGTTCCAGCTGTCCATCAAGTTCATCTTGAAAAAAATAGCCAACTAGCCAAAATTCTAGGAAAGCAAGCGTTCATGGTTAATAGTCGCCATTCTTATCACATAGAAGATCCCGGAATTTACAAAATTTCAGGGTATAGTGAAGATGGACTCATTGAAGCGATCGAATATCCCAACAACGATTTTAATATTGGAGTACAATGGCATCCAGAACGAACATATGACGTCGACAATCAGGCGCGACAATTATGGATTTCCTTTATGAAGGCAGCGACAAACTATCAGAAGAACAAATCCAACTAAGCAAGAAAGAAGGTTATATATGGATCCCAAGATCAAAATCTTTGAAACCGGAAGAGACGAAGGAATTGTCAGTAGAAACGCCAAATTTTATGATGAACAATGTTCCCAGGAAGAAATCGATCAAATCTTTTTAAAAACTAGACTTGAAATTGGTAAAAAATACGGTTTTGATGGCCATAAAATGTTTCAGGCGCAACAGAAGAACGCGATTAATAAACTAGATTATCCAGATGGCAAATACATCATTTTAACAAAAGATCACATGACCAAAGAAGACTTTTGGTATGAGTCCTTACCGACAGATATACTGATGATTACCGAAGAATATCCAAATGTAGTAGTAGGTCACCAGATGGCAGACTGTCCAATTTTGATTGCTGAAGATCGTGCCAAAGGAGTAACCGCTCTAGCGCACTGTGGTGCTTCTTATATTGATCGAGGTCTACCTAAGGATACCATTCAGGCCTTAAAAGAGGCCTTCCAAAGTAATCCCTACGACATTTATGTCTATATTGGAAGTTGTGCAGGGAAAGAGACGTATATTTATCAAACGTATCCAACTTGGGCACTACATCAAGAGTTATGGAATAAACATATTACTCAAGAACAGGATGGGTATCACATCGATTTAGTAGGTGCGATCCAACAACAACTAAAGGAAGAAGGAATTACCCATATCGAGACGAGTGCCATCGATACGATTAAAGATCCAAAATTTTATTCTCATAAGGCCAGCATTGAAGGAAATAATTCCAAAAAAGGCCAAAATTTTGTAGGATTTTTCTATAAATAAGTGGACAACAAAAAAGATATTTGTTATAATACATCCGAGTATTGCAAATACTCCTTGCCATTACAAATGGCCGAAAAGTCCAAAAGGAGGTGTAAAAGATGAAAAAATATGAAGTGATGTTCATCGTACGACCAGATTTAGAAGAGCAAAAAATTACTGAAATTGCTGAAAACATGAAGAAGGTATTAGAAACCAATGGTGCAACGATCGTTGAAGAAAAACCATGGGGTCAAAGAGAATTAGCTTATGAGATCAACAAGTATAAGACTGGTTATTACTTTCTATATGTAGTAGAATCTAATGATTCAAAAGCAACAGAAGAATTTGACCGTATTGCTCGCATCAGTGAAGATGTTATTCGTAGCTTGATCGTTAAGGTTGAAGCCGAAGAAAAGAGGTAAAATATGAACAAAGTATTTTTAATTGGACGTTTAACAAGAGATCCAGAATTAAGATACACAAGTAATAACACTGCGGTAGCGTCATTTACGCTTGCCGTAAATCGCCCATTTTCTAATCAATCAGGAGAGCGCGAAGCAGACTTTATCAATATTGTCGTATGGAGAAAACAAGCAGAAAATGTAAAAAACTATTTGACACAAGGAAGCCAAGTGGCAATTGATGGTCGCCTTCAAACACGTAGTTATGATGGAGAAGATGGCAAAAAGAGATACGTTACGGAAGTAATTGCGGACAATGTACAATTCCTAGATACCAAAAATCGTGGGGATCAATCTGCATCAAATTCCTCTGGCAATGGACAATCTAATCCAACGCCATATGATTTCGCAGATCAAACAGAGCCACCAAAGACAACCGACGTATCCAACAATCCATTTGCTGACTTCGGATCAAGTATCGAGATCAGCGATGACGATTTACCATTCTAAAAGGAGGAAACAAAAGTGGCTGAAGGATTTTATCGTAAAAAGAAAAAAGTATGCTACATGTGTACTGGACACGATATCGATTATAAAGATGTAGAAACTTTAAAGAGATATATTAATGAAAAAGGTAAGATTTTACCAAGACGTATAACAGGTGCTTGTGCAAAACATCAAAGACATATTGCAGAACAGATCAAAAGAGCACGTGCTATTGCCTTATTACCATATACAAAGTAAGAGCGCAAGCTCTTTTTTTGTGCTTCTCGTTTTTTGTGCTTCTTGCAGTTTAAAGAAAACATCCCGCTCCCATTGACAATGGGGGGGGAAGAAACAACTTTTTGGTTTTGGATTGCCCATTATATTAGGTACAATTTTGTTGTTAAGTGCCAGTTATGCATGGTTACAACTAACTTTAAATGGAACTAAAACCAATGTCATCAAAGTAGGAGATTTAAGTTTAGAGCTTGATGATACAAACGGAGTAGCGATCGATGGAAATGGTGTGGTACCGGTACTAGATGCCGTAGGTTTAGAGGAAAATCCTTACACATTTAAACTGATCAATAAAGGGACGACTGATAGTAATTATACCATCTATTTAGATAATGTAAATTTAGAAGAGGGAGAAACACAGTTACCAGATGATGCGATCAAGTTTGATTTAAAGCAAGACGGTACTACTTTAGTCAGAAGCTTGTTATCTTATGTTAAACAAAATAACGATCGAATATTGTATACAGGAATTATCAAAAGTGGAGAAACCTTGATTTATGACTTAAGAATGTGGGTTGATCAAGATGCGACGAGTACTATGGCAGCAGAGAAGACGTTTCGGGGGAAGATCCGGGTAGAAGCAGAGCAAGTAGTAGAACATGCTCCAACGCCAGAAGAATGCTTTCAAGTTGATGGACCAGGAACAACAATTATAGGATATTTATGTGGAACTAATAAGATACAGGCGGTTGATACTTGTGCTTCCTGTAGTATCGACTATGCTCCACCCAATACACCTCAAGAAAGTCCAGCAGGTAGAATTATTACAGACGTAGTGATACCGAAGACAATCAACGGGAAAACGATTACAAAAATAGGGACACGTGCGTTTGGCAATGATGGGGGAAGTGCCGGTCTTACAAGTGTCGTGATTCCAGAAGGTATAACGGAGATAGGGTATGCTGCTTTTTTTGCTAATCAATTTACTAGTGTCGTCATACCCGAAGGAGTTACAATTATTGAATCGGATGCTTTCTATGAAGTTCCGTTGAAGAATGTTTATTTACCGGAGAGTTTAGTAGAGATAGGATCAACTGCTTTTTTTGGTAATTTAACCAGTGTGGTCATTCCTGCTAATGTTAAAAAAATCGGGTATGCTGCTTTTGGCGATAATTCAATTATTAGTTTTACTATCAAAGGAAAAGAAAGTACCGCTGACTTTGAAATATGGGGAGGCTCTGACTCACCTTTCTATGGCCCTGATTCAGGTTGGCTTAGAGGAAGTAACTGTGATGCTCACTTTGACGCCCATGTAAAAGATCCTAACTATGGTGACAACACCAACCCATGCATCCACTGGGAACCATAATCAGTTGTTTTGAGCAAATAAGAAATTGCTTTGTCGAAATACATGACAGAGCGATTTTTTTGGTGTATAATTAAATTGGGAGATTGCAAGGAGGCAAAAAATGAGAATCTTAGAAGGCAAAAAAGAATTTCATAAGATGATTCGTCATGCACAGAATATTTTTATTGTCGGTCATCAAGATTTAGACTTAGATGCGCTTGGTTGCGCCCTAGGTATGTATGAAATGTTAAAAAACAAAAATAAACATTGTTATCTAGTGACCAATGATAAGAAAAATGAATTGGGTGTGGAAAAGGTTTTAGCGGAAGTTCGCAATCAATTAAATATTATATCTACTTCCCAGATAGCGGAGTATTTCCATCCAATTTCAAGAAAAAATCTGTTGCTAATACTAGACACTAACAAAAAGAATCTTTTACCGGATGAGACATTGGATGAACAATTTGATCACGTGATCGTCATTGATCATCATGATGAAAGTGATAACTCCGTAACCAAGGGTTTAATCATCATCGATCCTGATGCTTCCAGTACTTGTGAGATGGTGACCGAATTGATCGACTCTACAAGAGCCATCTTAGATCCAATCGTCAGTACCACGCTCCTTGCCGGAATTGTTTTAGATACCAACAATTTTATTTTAAAAACAACGGCCAAAACTTACTATACAGCCTATAACCTTACAAGGTTAGGTGCAGATCCCAAAAAAGTTCAATATTTATTAAAGCAAGATTTAAAGCAATATATTGAACGCCAAAAGACGATTACTAATGTCAAAGTCCTCAATCAAAATATTGCGCTTGCTGTAGGTTCGTCTGAATTGATCTACCGAAGAGAAGATCTCGCCAAAATTGCCGACACATTACTTTTGTTCAACAAGATTGAAGCATCTTTTGTCATCGGGCAAACTGGTAAAAAGACCATTGGCATCAGCGCTAGATCGATGGGGGAGATTCCAATTCAAGATATTTTAGAGCCACTAGGTGGTGGCGGAGACAATTACAATGCCGCCTGTAAAATAGAAGATTCTACTTTAGAAAAAGTAGAGCAATCATTAAAACGAGAACTCCAAAAACAAAGGAATGAGAATGAATGAAAGTAATATTTTTAAAAGATTTAAAAAATCAAGGGAAAAAAGGCGAAATTAAAATTGTAAAAGATGGCTATGCCCAAAACTTTTTAATAAAAAAAGGGTATGCTTCTCAATTGACTGAAAAAAATTTGGGAGAATACCAGAAAGAAAAAGCCCTTGAGGAAGCAACCGAGCAAGAAGAACGCAAAAAGGCCAAAGAATTAAAAGAACACTTAGATCAAGTAGTCATTGAAATTAAAGTAAAAGTTGGTGCGAATGACAAGGTATTTGGAAGTATCAGCCCAAAGCAGATCAAAGAAGCGCTCGACCAACTTGGTTATAAAATTGAAAAACGCCAGATTGAAATCAAAACTCCAATTACATCTCTTGGCTTTCATCAAGTCAACATTCTTCTTCATAAAGATATTTTTGGAAAAATCAAAGTCCATGTAATAAAATAGAGGTGAAGCGTATGCCACTTAAGAGTATGCCAAACAATTTAGAAGCCGAACAATCTGTTTTAGGCTCTTGTTTCTTATCAAAATATGCTTTGGAAAAAGCGGTGGAAACTTTAGAGGCTGAGTCATTTTATGATGATCGTAATGCCAAGATTTTTTCTTGCCTTAAAGATCTTTTAGACAAGCACATACCGATCGATTTGACCACGGTTACCGCCGAGTTAAAGCAAAAAAATTTAATACAAAACATTGGCGGAGTAGAGTATTTAACTGAAATTGTCAACTTTGTTCCGACTGCTGCCAACATAGATTCCTATATTAAAATTGTTGAAGACTATGCCCTTTCTCGAAAATTGATCTCTACTGCCGAAGAGATTGCAACCTTAGGATACAACGTAGAAGACGATATCAACGATACGCTCGATAGCGCAGAGAAAAAGATTTTAGGTGTAGTTAAGAATCGCCGTTCGAGTGAATTTCGTTCCATTCAAGAAGTCATGAACAAGACACAGTCTGATCTTGAAAAACTTTCCGAGATGAAAGGAGAAATCACGGGATTGCCAACAGGATGGCAAGATATTGATCGCATTACGGCAGGATTCCACGAAAATGAATTTATTGTCATCGCTGCTCGTCCAGCCATGGGGAAAACTGCTTTTGCTCTAAATATGGCTACTTATATGGCAATGAACACAGAGAAGCCAGTGGCTTTATTCAACCTTGAAATGGGTGCGGAACAATTAGCGATGCGTATGATTTCATCTCTTGGGCAAATCGAAGGATATAAGTTGCGTACCGGAAATTTAATGAGTAATGATTGGAGACGGGTCAATGAAGCAATCAGTCAACTTTCTACTGCCAAAATGTATATCGATGATACACCGGGAATTACGATCAGTGAAATTCGTTCAAAATGCCGTCGCCTTGCCAGCAGCGACCAAGGGCTAGGAATAGTCATTATCGACTATTTACAGTTGATTTCTGGTGGTCGTGGGTATGGAAACAACCGTCAACAAGAAGTATCTGATATTTCAAGAGCACTTAAGACGATGGCGATGGAATTACATATTCCCGTAGTAGCACTTGCCCAACTTTCACGTGCCGTTGAAGCTCGTGAAGATAAACGTCCAATCATGAGTGATCTTCGTGAATCAGGGTCCATCGAGCAAGATGCGGACATCGTATCGTTCCTCTATCGCGATGACTATTATAATAAAGAAGCACGTATGGATGATAATAACAGTATCAGTGAGTTTATTATCGGCAAGCATCGTAATGGGCCAACAAGTACGATTGAATTATTGTTTAAAAAGAATACCAGTACTTTTGTTAATTTAAAGAAAGAAGATAAAGGGAAAGAAAAAGGTGATAAAATTGAATAAAAAGAATCTTTTAGCAGTTTTCATTGCCGCGCTTGGTAGTTTGGTCTGTCTTTATGTTATTTCTGGAAAAGAATTAAAGCCCGTTCCTCAAGAATGCTATCGTGTCTATCTTGAAGGAGAATCGATTGGCTTGATCAGGTCTAAACAAGAACTAGAAAATTATATTGACCAAGAGCAAGAAATTTTAAAACAAAAATATAATGTCAACAAAGTCTATCCACCAAATGATTTGGATATCGTAAAAGAGATTACTTACGATGAACAGATATATTCGACCGAGTATATCTATAACAAGATCAAAGATATTACACCATTTACCATTAATGGTTATACGATCACCATCAATGGAATCAAGCAACAACAAGGCGAAGGAGAGGAAATTACCACACCAACGGAAAAGATTTATGTGCTTGATAAATCTTTATTCACAACTTCTGTGGATAAAACCATTCGTTCTTTCATTCCAAGTGACGATTATGACAACTTTTTAAATGAGACCCAAGAGCCGATTACAGATGTTGGAAAATACATAGAGGATATTCAAATTGAAAATTTAATTACCATCAAAAAAGACCGTATTCCGACTGATGAGCCAATTTTTACAAATGAAGAAGATCTCAGCAAATATTTACTTTTTGGGACTCTAGATGCGCAGCAGAAATATGTTGTGCAGCCTGGAGATACGATCGCCGATGTTTCTTTTAACAATAAAATGTCGACGGAGGAATTTTTAATTGCCAATCCCTCATTTACTTCTGCAGACAGCTTGCTCTTTCCTGGGCAAGAAGTGACCATTGGCATTTTAAAGCCGAAGTTTCGAACGATCGAAGAAGATCACGTGGTTGAATTACAAGAAGAAAAATACGAGACGGAAGTTCGTTATGACAACAATATGATGATGGGCCAAACGCAAGTGATTCAAGAAGGCCAAAATGGCCTCAACCGAGTGACGATGAAAATTCAGAAGGCCAATGGAGAAATTATCTCCGCTCTAACTGCTTCTACTGAAGAAGTTCGTCCTAAAATTGATGAGATTGTCGTCAAAGGTGGAAATAGTGGCTACTATGTTGCCGGTGCTGGAGATTGGGCTTGGCCAACGAATACTCCATATATCATCACTTCTACTTTTGGTTATCGTTGGGGAGACTTCCATGATGGACTCGACATCTCTGGAACTGGAGAAGGATCACCAATTCGAGCCGTAGGGGATGGAACGGTTATTACCAGTGAATATCAATCTTGGCCAAACGGAAACTATATCTATATTGATCATGGCAATGGCTATATTACTACATATCTACATATGGCTGCGCGTTATGTCAGTGCCGGAGAAACTGTTTCTAGAGGTCAGATTATCGGAGCGATGGGACACACCGGTTGGGCAACCGGAACGCACTTACATCTTGGTCTTTGGCGTGGAGGATATCCTTATCGTGGAGGTACAGCACTCAATCCAATGCTGTTATTTCAATAATGCAAGTTCAAATATTAGCAAGTGGCTCTAAAGGCAATGCAACGGTCGTTCGTAGCGAAACAGTAACCTTTCTAATCGATTTAGGAATCTCTTATGCAGCTGTTAAAAACGCACTTGCCAAAATCAACATTGCTCCGCAAGAGATTCCCGTTGTCTTGATTACACATACGCACAATGACCACATTAAAGGGCTCACTTCGTTTATACAAAAAACTAATGCGAAATGTCTGATTCCTCGAGGAATGTATGATGAATTAAAAGAATATGTGCCTGACCAGCATATAGAGTTCATCGATGATACGTTTACGATCGGAGATTTTAAGATTCGTCTCATTCATACTTCCCACGATACTGCCTGCTCAGTAGGCTATATTATAGAAAATGATCAGCGAAGTATGGTCTATGTTACCGATACTGGCTACATCAACGAACGTTATTTAAAGCAGATGAAAAATAAAGATATCTACATCATCGAGAGCAATCATGATGAGAAGATGTTGATGGA
>CANPXY010000011.1 GCA_947587115.1 uncultured Bacilli bacterium | reverse complement strand
TATATTTATATAATATTTTATTTTTATAGTGGCAAATATGACCATTTTATGATATTATTAGTTTATAGTGAGAATAATAAAATAAGGTGATATGAGTGGATAATATGAATAAAAAGGGCTCTTCAGTTTGGAATACAATCAAAAAGATTCTGCATTTTATTACAACGGTTATCATGTATTCTGTATTTTTAGTTTTAATATTTGTTGGTTTAATTTTGATTTTATATGTAGTTGACATTAAGCGTAATGCTGCATCGGGGCAATATAAGCCACCACTTTTTAGCGCTTATGTCATTATCAGTCCTAGTATGGTGCCAACGATCAATGTACAGGATGCGGTTATTATAAAGCGCGTCGAAGGAAAAGATATTAAACTTGGAGATATTATCACTTTTACATCGACGGATGGTCGCTATTCGGGTGTCACAATTACCCATAGGGTAGTCAGAATTGAAAAGACTTCTTCAGGAAAATATATGTTCCGTACCAAAGGTGATAATAACAATGCGGAAGATGCGACGTTGGTTGGAGAAGATTATATCAATGGTAAAGTAATCTTACGTATACCGATGATTGGATATATTCAATACTTCCTTTCTCAAGCTTATGGATGGATTATTGCAATTGTCATTCCATGTTTAGGTATTATTATTTATGATATTATCAAAGTAATAAAGCTGATTAAAAATAATATGGTCAAGAAAGTAACGAATCATAAAGAGAAAAAGAAGTTACCGAATAAGGAGAGGGAGTAATATGAAAAAAAGAGGTATATTGCTGGTATTAGGAGGAATTATCTTAGGTGTGTTTATTGTAGTAGTCTCTTATGCTTGGTATCGGTTATTTAGTGATGAAATCATGGAAGTGGCAAATTTGAGGATTCAACTCAAAAATAACGATGATCATCTTGTAATACCGAGCGCTTCTCCGGTTGAAGATGAGGAAGGTAAGAGTCATAGTCCATATACTTTTGCAGTAACGAATACCGGAAATATTGTAGGTACTTATCGATTGATTATCGAAGAAGCACCATTTAATCAAATCGATGATGGTTGTACAGCTGCGACTTTATTGGATCGATCACAGTTACGTTATCAATTACTTCTCAATGGAAAAGAAGTAGTCATTGATGATTTAGATCATGTTAAAAACAATGTTCTTGATGTTCGTACAATCCCAGTGAATGGGGAAAATAATTACGAATTGCGTATTTGGTTAAAAGAGGAAGCAACATCGACAGACTGGGAAGGCAAACATTATCATTATTCTGTTAATGTAGCTCCTGTTTCAGTAGAGAAAGAAGGTTGAAAATAATGAAAAACATACTTTTAGAATATATTAAGATTATTGGTTATACTGTAGTTGGTTTGGTATTTGCTTATAGTGCTTTTTATTTTATATTGAATTTTCATCATGCTAAAGAACTTTCTAGAACCGTTTCAATTAATGTTAAAGAAAATGATATGTATAACAAAATTGCAAATAATATTGCCGAAGTAAAAGGGAATATTGCAGGATTTAATTCAGGAAAATATCATGGAAATGTCCCTTTAGGGTTCTTGCTTACCATGAGTGGTAAGTTGGAAATTTGTACGCGACAATTTGAGAACGAAACTTTTATGCAATTACAGGATCGAACAGAATTTGGTGCACAGGATATTTATCAGTTTGCAACATCTTTTCAAAGTTCTATACTCAATGGTTGCTTAATACAGCAATTTTATGACCTTTCGTCGTCAACAGGGAATGAAATCCCAGATGCTTCTGTTAGAAGCTTCGCTCCTTTTTTGAAAACAAATATTGAAAGTATGATTGATTCTAGTTCATATATTATTTCTAGTTATCATTATAATAATATTTATTATTTCACGACCGATCTTACTAATAATACTTTGTACAATCGATCTTCACAAGCCTTTTATAAAACTTTATCATTGTATGATAAGTCCTCTGATCTATTATTAGAACTATCTAATTGGTTCAAAAACGAGGTGAATTAATATTATGAAAAAAATATTAAATGGAATGTTCTGTGTTTTAAAATATGTGCTTTTAATTTCAGCTTTTGTATCTACTTTATATATTGTCATTTACATGTTTCAACGTCTTGAAAAAGATCTTACGCAAGCAGCTAGTGTTTTTATACCATATTTATTGTTGTTTATCTTGTTTTGTATCAATCTTGTAGGGCGTCAGAAATCCGTTAACCAGAATATTTTTTATAACATTACTTGCTGTCTTGTTTTTGCAACGATTACGTATTGTGGATATCGGGCGATCTTTGATGAGAATCTATTGTTGCGTGCTAAGACGAAGTATGGAATTGACTTTAATTTCTATAATGATTTTATCGCACCAATGAAGACGATGTTGTATGGGCTTTCTATTGCTAATATCTGTTTCATGTTTCATAAGAAAGAAGAGAAAGCTCCAGAAATTCCAGTAGAAGAACCAGTTGAACAGATCGCACCTCGTAAAAAGCGTAAAGCAGAAGGAACTAAGTAAATTACTTGTTCCTTTTTTTGTTCTATGATATAGTTTAGATGGTGATACACATGGATCCAAGTTCATTTCAATTCAAAAAGAGTTTTGGTCAGAACTTTTTAAAAGATCATAATATTGTGGAAAAAATCGTGCGTAGTGCGGAGATTCTTCCGCATTCGTTGGTTATTGAAGTAGGCCCTGGAGCTGGGGTTTTGACCAAGGAACTCAGTAAAGCCGCAGAACAAGTGGTTGCCTACGAGATCGATTCCCGTCTTGAAGCAATTTTGGATGATCATTTGGCAGGATGTACGAATGTCGATGTGATTTATGATGACTTTTTAAATCGAGATTTGAAAGAAGACTTGAGTAATTATCAATATGATCATCTCTATGTCGTGAGCAATCTTCCTTATTATATTACTACGCCGATCATTACGAAGTTGATTGAAGAAGAAATTGAAGTTTCCAAAATTGTTGTGATGGTCCAAAAAGAGGTAGGAGATCGTTTTACGGCTTCTGTTGGCAGTCGTGAATATAACTCTTTAACAGTATTTTTAAATTATTATTTTGATGTCGAAAAGCTGTTTGTTGTAAGTCGCAACAACTTTATACCAAAGCCCAACGTCGATAGTATCGTTGTTGCTTTTACTAAAAAAGAACAGCATTTATTTATTAAGAATAAAGAGCAATTCTTTCGTTTGATTCGTGACAGTTTCAAGTATAAACGAAAAACACTCAAGAACAATTTGAAAAACTATGATCTTGATAAGATTGAAGAGGTATTAAAAACTTATCATTGGACATTGTCTGTACGGGCAGAACAGCTTTCACTAGAAGTCTTTGTTGCCATTAGTAATGCGCTTTAGGGCATAAACGCTTTT
Source organism: uncultured Bacilli bacterium (assembly GCA_947587115.1). Taxonomy (GTDB): domain Bacteria; phylum Bacillota_I; class Bacilli_A; order RF39; family UBA660; genus CANPXY01. Next base: position 22,820 of record CANPXY010000011.1, on the reverse strand, counting down.
ACTCATTCATAAAATGAGTTGGAGATGATTTTATGCCTTTTAAAATTGGTGATTTTGTCACGAGATCTTCTCATCAACATGATACAGTTTTTAAGATTATCGATATTGATGAAGATACGGCGATGCTCAAAGGAGTCAACGTTCGCTTGTATGCAGACAGTGATTTGGAAGATCTACAAAAGGTTGAGGATGTCAAATCACTTGATAAGGAAGATCGTACGTTGTTTGATCGGGTAAGTGAAATGATTCACTTGGATCGTAGTGAGTTCTTTTACTTGCCAGGGAAGATTTTGCACATTGATGGTGATCAGGATTATTTGGAACGTTGTATGCGGTTTTATAAAAATATCAATGTGCGTGCCTATGGATTGCGGTTGAAAGAAGAGAACATCTATAAAGAGATTGAGAACTATCTTCAGGAATTAACGCCCGATATTGTCGTCATTACGGGGCATGACTCTTATAATAAACATGCGAGTGATGATGATGCACTGTCCGGTTACCGTAATAGTAAGAATTTTGTTCGTGCAATTACGGCGGCTCGAAAATATGAAAAAAGTCAGGATAAGTTGATCATCATAGCTGGTGCTTGTCAATCTGCATACGAGGAATTGATCAAAGCAGGTGCCAATTTTGCTTCTAGTCCCAAACGGATCAATATTCATGCCCTAGATCCCGCCATTATTGCGAGTTCTGTCGCGCTTTCTGAGAAAAATAAAAGTATCGATCTAATGAAGATCATCGACAAGACCAAATATGGAAGTGATGGAATCGGTGGCATCATCACGAATGGTACAATGTATGTGGGGTATCCAAGATGACAATCGAAAAAATCAGAACGGATATTAAAGGTAAGACGGGGCAAGTATTAAATTTTAAGTTTAATGGTGCAAGAAATCAAACCGAAGAATTCACAGGACAAATTATTGGGACTTATCCAGCCGTTTTTTTAATCCGGATCGAAGATGAAACGAAATTAGTCAAATCTTTTAGTTACAGTGACATTCTGACGGAAAGTCTAGAAATTATTGAAAAAAAATGAAATTCTCTGTGTAGATCATTTTTTTTATGATATAATAGAATTGACTAATTAGAATAGGTGATCATATGGGTGTATGGAATCGGAGAAAAAAATACAGTTTAGAAAAAGAAGAAACTACTCGTCGGGTGCCACGAAAGTTTTTTGGTAAACTTGTAAGACGTCAATTTTATGTGACTACGTTTTCTATTGTTGCAGTTACCTTGGTGATCTTAGGAAGCACTTATGCTATTTTTTCTTCTGTTAATAAATCGAAAGATTATAATGAGATTAACGTTGGAACTTTATCGATTCAATATGAAGATACTGGTGATGGGTTAGGTGGTATTCTTAAATTAAATAGTGCTTTTCCTGTATCTGATGAGGAAGGCATGCGTGGTGACAGTTACAAATTTAAGATTACGAACACTGGTACGGTTGGAGCAAGGTATACTGTTCGGATTGCCGATGATCAGGCGATGATCGATGCCGATAATTGTTCTGAAAATTTATTGCCTAAAGAAGTTTTGAAATATAGTTTAAATGGTGAAAGTGCAACATTTTTAAATACCAAAGAAAAAGGAGTAATCAATGATGGTTACTTAAGTTCTGGTGATTCTCGTAATTATGATCTTAGAATGTGGATTTCTAATACAGCGGGGAATGAAATTTTAGGAAAACACTTTCATGGAAAGATCGTTGTAGAATTGATTTCTGATGAACCAGATCCAACTCCAGAAGCGTGTTTTGATTTTGATAATAAAACAGGTACAATTACAAGATATCAATGCTGGAAAGGAGGTACTTCTTCACAGGTAATAACAGATGTTGTGATACCGAAAACGATTGGAGGGGTTCCAGTAACAAGAATAGGTTATCCGAGTGATGAACAAGATGAATTTAGTTATAATTATGCTTTTTCTACTCAAGGAGACGGTATGGGGCTTACTAGTATAGTGATTCCTGAGGGAATTAAAATCATTGGGGTTGCTGCTTTTTATGGTAATAGCGATATTCAAAAAATTAAAATTCCAAATTCAGTGACAGAAATCGGCGGAAATGCTTTTGGTGGAATTGAACAATTAAGAGAATTAGATTTAGGAACAGGGGTTCAAAAAATAGAATTTAGTGCTTTTCAGGGTGGATATCCATCCGGAACACCATATTTAACAAATTTGGTATTACCTTCAAGTTTAGTAGAAATTGGTGACTACGCTTTTCGTGGCTTTAATCTAAATGAGATTACTATTCCATCAAGTGTAATGTCCATTGGAGAAGGTGCTTTTTCAGGTAACTATTTCTCAGGTTCGAAGATGACAAACGTTATAATCAAAGGCAAGAAACAAATTTCTGATTTTACCAAATACAATAATCCTTTCGGTCCCCTCTTTGAATATGATACCTATGTCGGTAGCTGGCTAGAAAACAGTGAATGTTATAATTACGCGAATCTTCACAAGGACGATTCTGATTGGGGAGATAACGATAACTCATGTATTCATTGGGAATTAAAAAGTTAAAAACTAAATTGAGGAGCAAAACAAAAATTGCTTCTCTTTTGTATGATCTTTTCTTTCGATATTCAAAAAGAACGATCAAGCATAGAGTCATTAGAAATTGGAAGATTATGGGATCTGGAAGGATAGTATTTTATGTTGCTTGCTCGAGTCGCAAAAGATCATATAATGTATAAAAGTGTTGCATTTTCTGAAAAATTATTATACAATGAAGTTGTAAAGTATTTATACTTTAAGAGGGAGGATATGGCAAATGAAGATTACATCTGTTAATGTTCGTAAGATCGAAAAAGAAGGATCACGCATGAAAGGAATTGCATCAGTACTTATTGATGACAGTTTTGCCGTTCATGACATCAGAATTATCGAAGGAGACAATGGCTTGTTTATTGCAATGCCAAGTCGTAAGACTGCTACTGGAGGATATCGTGATATTGCTCATCCTATCAATCCAGAGGTACGTTCTATGTTCGAAGATGCGATCCTTGAAGCCTATGAAAAAGCTGAAGATCCAACAGACGACGCCGAAGAAGAATAGAAATAACGATGCTTTAAGCATCTTTTTTTTGGTCTAAATTTATGACTTTTACATATGATTTTGTAGGAGGAAATGGATATGGATAAGCAAGATAGTGTCATTGGTAATTATAATCATGGTATTAGTTTAACGGAGCGCAAGAATTTGATTGTTACTGGAGTTAAGAAAATTGAAAGTTTCGATGAAGAAGAATTTTTAATGGAAACAGTGATGGGTTACTTAGTAATTAAAGGAGAAGACTTACAGCTCATCAAACTAGATACCTTACAAGGCAATGTTTCGATTAAAGGATTAGTCAAAAGTTTTGGTTATTTAGAAGAAGCAGGGAAAAAAGATAAAGAGAATGGGATTTTTAATAGGTTATTTAAATAATGGCTTTAGAGGTACAGATCCAATCCTTTCTGTTTTCTTTTGTCTATGGCATGTTCTTTTCGATGATGCTCAATTTGAATTATAAATATATTTTTGATATGAAATTGCCTATTCGTATTGTTACCAATATCTTTTTTGTTGTCGATTTATCGCTTCTTTATTTTATTTTGTTGCGGCTCATCAATCATGGGATTCTACATCTGTATTTTTTCTTGTGTTTGGCTTTGGGATTTGTTCTTGGACAGTCGAAGACGCGAAGCTTGCGAAAGATTTTTAAGAAAAAGTCTTCGATAAGTGGCAAATAACTGTCAAATGCTTTTTTCTTTTGTCGATCTTATTGTAACGAATGCCCTTGTTTGCTATAATATATGGTAGAATGGTGGGTGATAGAGTGGCAAAACGAAAAGTCAATAAAAAAGCAAAGCGACGGATGTTGTTTCTTGGCTTGACTTCTTTTGGTGTCATTACGTTCACTTTGTTCACTATTGGAAAGTATTGGATTGAAATCTATCAAAAATATCATGAAAGCAAGGAACTGGATGCCCAGCTGTTGACTTTAAAAGATGAAGAAGAAGAATTAAAAGTTGATGTTGAAAAATTACAAGATCCTGATTATGTAGCGCGTTATGCGAGAGAAAAATATTTATATTCAAAAGAAGGAGAGTTTATTTTAAGGATTCCTTAAAATAAACTTTTTCTATGATTAGACAAAAAATGTCGCTTTGATCCTTTATGATGGATGCACTGGGGTTGAAGCGATGAAAGCAATCATTTTAAGAACATGTTTATTTTTATCACTTTTTTGTGTGATGGATCAGTTGGTGAAGCTTCTGCGTCTTCGTAGGATTTATTATGATCGGCTGATCTTTTTGGCAGTGCTTGTCTATGTGGTACTGTATCATTGGATTGAGAAACTGGATTTTTATTTTTTCTTTGTTTTAAAGACACTGTTGTTACTTTATATTGGGTATTTAGGACTTTTGGTACTTCGTCTAATAAAAGTAAAGATTACTCTTGCGATAAAGCAATATTTTAGATAGAATGTAAAGTGGTGAGTTTATGAGGAAAAAAACGTTGGACATTACTTTAGACTTTCCTTTCAAGAAAGGAGATATCATTGTTTTCGGATGCTCTTCGGGAAGTGATTCCATGGCTCTTTTTCATCTGTTGTTGGAGCTACGAAAAACACTCGATATTTCTTTAGCGTGTGCTCATGTCAATCATCATGTTCGTAAGGAAAGCGACGAGGAACAAGAGTTTTTGAAGGATTATTGTGCCAAGGAGCAGGTTGTATTCGAGACGATGACGATTGAAAAGTATGGCGATGATAATTTTCACAATGAAGCGCGTGCCATTCGATATCGCTTTTTTGAAGATGTAGTCCATAAGTATCAAGCGTCTTATTTGCTTACGGCTCATCATGCTGACGATCTTATGGAAACGATTCTAATGCGCTTAGTTCGGGGATCTACTTTACGTGGTTATAGTGGCTTTTCTAAAGTGGTCTTGAAGCAAGATTACAAGATCGTTCGACCACTACTTCGTTATACAAAAGATCAATTGGTAAAATACGTTCAGGAGCATCATATTCCTTATCGAGAAGATGCTTCGAATCACAAGATGAAGTATACACGAAATCGTTTTCGAAAGCATGTTTTGCCATTTCTTAAGACGGAAGATCCATGCGTTCATGAGAAATTTTTAAAGTTTAGCCTTCTTCTTCAAGAAGTAGCGGATTATCTTGAAGAGGTTAGCAAAAAAGAATTTTCTAAAGTTTTCAAGGAAGATACGTTACATATTGAACCTTTTTTAAAGTTAGATCCGCTTTTACAAAAGATGGTTCTCTATTTGGTCTTAGAGTCAATTTATCAAGATGATCTAATGTTGGTCGACGATCGGCATGTAGACTCCCTTTTGTCTCTTATTCGTTCAAAGAGAGCCAACAGTAGGATCTATTTACCTAACGAAGTGGTTGTTAAAAAGAGTTACCAAGAACTTTATTTTGAAAATAAAGCCGACGTTTTGGCGAGCTACGAAATCGAACTTGAAGATTTTGCCTATTTACCCAATGGAAAACATCTAGCGATTGTCGATGAAGAAGATGGTACAGGCAATGACGTCTCTCGTTTAGATAGTAAAGAGTGCGTATTGCCGTTGACCGTGCGGACGAGAAAACTTGGCGATAAGATGTCCTTGAAGGGGACTAATGGGCAGAAGAAATTGAAAGATATTTTTATCGACAAGAAAGTGCCACTTTCCGATCGAGATTTATGGCCAGTGGTTGTCGATGCAAAGGGGACAATCGTCTTTTTGCCAGGGCTACAAAAATCGAAATTTGATAAGTCAAAATCAGAAAATTATGATATAATAGTAAAATACTATTAAAAAGGAGGAAACTGTATGAATAAAAAAGTTGTAAAAAGAGGATTATTACCTTATTTATTTTTAGCGATTGCAGTTATGGCTATTTTCTATTTCTTTAACGTGATGAATCAAAAAGTGAATGTGCTCACTTATGATGAATTCATGAAGGAAGTAAATAACGGCAACGTTTCTGAAGTGGTGGTCGTTCCAAAGGAGCGGGCACAGACTTATGAAGTTCGTGGTAAGATTGATGGCTATGAAGAAAATGAATCGTTCTTTGTACGCATGCCACTTAGTCCAGAAATCATGAAAAAGTTGGTCGAAGCGAACGAGCAAAATGATTTTACTTTTGAGACGGAAGCCGATCCAGAATCTAGTTCTTTGTTGTTGATTTTGGTCAACGTGGTGCCTTTACTTATTTTGGTGGGAGCAGCATTCTTCTTGTTCTCACGTCAGATGGGTGGTGCCAATAAGTCTTTAGACTTTGGCCGTAGTAAGGCGAAACTTAGTACCGAAAAGAACAAAGTGACATTCCGTGATGTTGCGGGATTGAAGGAAGAAAAGGAAGAAGTCAAGGAATTGATCGACTTCTTGAAGAATCCAAAGAAGTTCCAGAAATTAGGTGCTCGTATTCCGAAAGGGGTTTTGTTATTTGGTCCTCCGGGAACAGGTAAGACCCTGCTTGCTCGTGCTGTAGCAGGAGAAGCGAATGTGCCATTCTACTATATCAGTGGATCTGACTTTGTTGAATTGTTCGTCGGTGTTGGAGCAAGTCGTGTACGTGACATGTTTCAACAGGCGAAGCGAAATGCTCCATGTTTGATCTTTATCGATGAAATCGATGCAGTTGGGCGTCAACGTGGTACTGGTCTTGGTGGAGGACACGATGAGAGAGAGCAGACGTTAAACCAATTACTTACAGAGATGGATGGATTTGGAGAAAACGAGGGCATCATCATTATTGCTGCCACCAACCGTCCAGATGTTTTGGATCCAGCCCTTCTTCGTCCAGGAAGATTTGACCGTCAAGTGACAGTCAATTTGCCAGACGTTAAAGGACGTGAAGAGATTCTTGAAGTTCATGCCCGCAATAAAGTGTTGGCAAAAGGAATTACCCTTGAAAACTTAGCTAAGAGAACACCGGGATTCTCTGGTGCGGATCTTGAAAATTTATTGAATGAAGCAGCTTTACTTGCAGTGCGTCGCAATAAAGAAGTGATCACGATGAGTGAGATCGACGAAGCTACCGACCGCGTGTTGATGGGACCTGCCAAAACGAGTCGTAAATACAGCGATAATGATCGCAAATTGGTGGCTTATCACGAAGCAGGACATGCCGTAATCGGATTAAAATTGAGCAATGCCAACGACGTTCAAAAAGTGACGATTATTCCGAGAGGATCTGCGGGTGGCTACAACATGATGATTCCAAGCGAAGAAAAACTTTGCGCAACAAAAACCGATCTATTAGAAGAGATCACAGGATTACTTGGAGGACGTGTTTCTGAAGAAGTTACTTTTGGTGAGATTACTACGGGAGCTCACAATGACTTTGAAAAAGCTACTAAAATTGCTCGAGCAATGGTTACAGAATACGGTATGAGTGATTTAGGTCCTATTCAATTAGAACAACAAGAGGGAGCAGCCTTCTTAGGAAGAGATTATAATAAGACTCGTAATTTTTCTAATGAAGTTGCGCATGAAATTGATCTTGAAATGCGCAAGATCATCGACGAATGTCATAAGAAAGCAACAGAAATTATCAAGAAAAACAAAGATTTGTTACAATTAATCGCAGAGACTTTATTAGAGTACGAGACCCTTACCAAGGAACAGATTGACTATTTGGTAGAAAATGGTCATATGCCAGATGATTCTGAGGAAGACAACTTGGAAAGTATGTCTTTGACGAAGCTAAGAGAGATGGCGAAAGAAAAAGGAGTCAAGGGATACTCTAAGATGAATAAAGCAGAGTTATTAAAAGAACTTGATCAATAAATTTGGAAAAGGTGACAACGTCATCTTTTTCTTTACGAAAAACTTATTATAAGTTATAATATCTGCGGATGTGAGATTATGGAATGGACTATCGGCAATGTGAAAATTAAAAATCAAGTTGTTTTAGCGCCCATGGCAGGTATCGGAAATTCTGCTTATCGCAGAATCGTCAAAGAGATGGGCTGTGGGCTGATCTATGCGGAGATGGTCAGCGATAAAGCAATTTTCTATAATAATCAAAAGACGATCGACATGCTTTATATGACCGAAGAGGAACGTCCTATTGCGCAGCAAATCTTCGGTAGTGATCAAGAATCTTTTGTTGTAGCAGCAAAATATATTTATGAGACGATGCACCCAGACATTATCGATATCAACATGGGTTGTCCTGTTCCAAAAGTTGCCACTCGGGCGCAAGCAGGCGCGGCGCTTTTAAAAGATCCACAGAAGATTTATGAGATCGTTCAAGCAGTAGTTCAGAGCGTTCCCGTTCCGGTGACGGTCAAAATTCGCAGCGGATGGGATCAAGAACATATCAATGCTGTTGAAGTTGCGCAAATTTGTGAGAAGGCAGGAGCAAGTGCGATAGCAGTACATGCTAGGACGCGCAGCCAGGGTTATAGTGGTAAAGCGGACTGGAAGATCATCAAGCAAGTCAAAGAAGCAGTTTCAATTCCGGTCATCGGCAATGGCGATGTCGTGTCGCCGGTACTAGCTAAGGAAATGCTCGATGAGACTGGATGTGATGCGGTAATGATCGGCCGTGGTGCTTTAGGAAACCCTTGGCTCATCCGAGATACCATCCGTTATTTAGAAACCGGAGAGCTGTTGCCACCGATTACGGACCTTGAAAAGATCGATATGTGTTTTTATCATCTTACGTATCTTGCGGAATTTAAAAGTGAAAAGGAAGTAACTTTAGAAATTCGAAATCATATTGCTTGGTATCTAAAGGGAATTCCTGGTTCGACCGAAGTAAAAAAGAAAATCTATCAAACGAGGAAAATTAATGATATAATAGAGATATTAAAAGCATATAGAAAGGAAATCGAACATGACTAAGAAAGAAAAAGTGGAAGTAGAGGAAGCAGAAGTAATTCAGAAGGAAGAGGTTTCAAAAAAAGAGGAAACCAAACAACCGCTTAAGGCCTACTTTGGGCAACGTTTAGCTGCCTATATTATTGATATAGTTCTAGTGACGATGGTTACTTCTATTGTGATGTTGGTGGTGCCAGTTAGTGATAATCTTGAAAAAGTTGAAAATGAGCTTACCGAGATCACGGAAGAACGATTGGCTGATAAAATCACAGATGAAGAATACATTCAGAAGAGTATGGGGCCTTCTCATGATATTGCTTATTATAATGTCTCTTATACGATTGTTGATTTAGTTGCAGTCATTCTTTACTTTATCGTATTTCAGTTTTATAATAATGGCCAAACCCTTGGTAAGAAAGTCATGAAAATTCGGATTGTGAAAACCGATGGTGGTCCTCTTACGATCAATGATTTGATTTTTCGGACGTTTATTGTCAATGCATTGCTTGCCAATATGATCACCCTTGGTTTCACATTGTTTGCCAATGATTATGTATACTTTTACGTGAGTATGATCATCGAATTTTTACAACTACTTGCTATAGCGACGATTGCCATTATGGTCATGTATCGTAAAGATGGGCGTGGATTACAAGATTTTGTAGCGCATACAAAAGTGATTCAGGAATAATAAGGAGGAAGTAAAATGAGAGAATTTACAGAGCAAGAACAAGTAAGACGTGAGAAGGTAGAGGAGATCCGTAAGATTTGCAATCCTTATCCAGAACGTTATGAGATTACGCATGAGTTAAAGGATGTGCGGAATTTAGAAGATGGAACGACTGGGATTCGTGTAGCGGGTCGTATTGCCTTGATGCGAAAGATGGGCAAGATGAGCTTTTTAACGATTCGTGATGTAGCAGGATCCATTCAAGTTTCTATCAAGATTGATATGGTAGGAGAAGAGAACTATCAATTTTTTAAAGATTATTTTGATTTGGGTGATTTTATTGGAGTCGAAGGGGAAATGTTTACGACGCATACGGGGGAGAAGACGATTCGCGCAAATTCTTTTGTATTTTTAGGGAAAGCCCTACGACCACTACCAGAAAAATTTCATGGACTTACGGATGCCGAAATGTGTTATCGAAACCGTTATGTTGACTTGATCATGAATGAGGAGACGAGAAATCGTTTCTTGTTGAAATATGAATTTATTAAGCAAATTCGTCGTTACTTAGAAGATGCGAACTATATCGAGGTAGAGACACCAGTACTTATCAATAAGCCAAGTGGTGCTTTAGCGAAACCGTTCAAGTCACATCACAATGCGTTGGACATTGATGTCTATCTTCGTATTGCACCAGAGACTTATTTGAAGAGAGCGGTTGTCGGTGGATTTAACAAAGTGTTTGAGTTTGCTCGTTGTTTTAGAAACGAAGGAATGGATGCGACCCACTTACAAGATTTTACGCTTCTTGAATGTTATTGTAGTTATTACAATTACAAAGACAATATGGTCTTAATTGAAGATATGTTGAAAAAAGTGATCAAGAATGTGTATGGTACTTTGACAATTCAAGTTGGGGATAAGGAGATCGACTTTTCTAAGAAATGGGAGACTGTTTCTTTCCGGGACTTGATTTTAAAGTATGTCGATATCGATATTGATGTCTATGATGATGCTGAAGCTTTGCTTAAAGTGATTGAGGAGCGAGGAATCGATTTGGATTCCGATACCGACATCCATCAACTAGGATTTGGAAAACTTGTCGATTTGTTATATAAGAAAGTAGCTCGACCATACATGATCGAACCAGTATTCTTAATTGAACATCCAATTGAACTATCACCTCTTGCTAGAGCCAACGATGACAATCCAGCTCTTACCGATCGCTTTCAGTTAATCATCAATGGTGCTGAAATTGTCAACGCTTATTCGGAACTTGTCGATCCAGTAGAACAGGAACGTCGTTTGGAAGAACAAGCACGACTTAATGCCGCAGGCGATGAAGAGGCGCTTGTAATGGATCATGACTATATTGAAGCTATGGAATATGGTATGCCACCAATTTCTGGTTGGGGTATGGGAATCGATCGAGTAGTTCAAGTGTTGACGGATACACCTAATATTAAAGATAATGTATTGTTCCCACTCATGCGTCCAAATTATGAAGATTCTAAGTATTAAAAGGCCTTGCAAGGTCTTTTTTTCATATAATTTGTTCTGAAAATTTAAGAGAATGCTTGTAAAAACTGGCAATTCTTATTATAATGAATATGGGAGGGTTAGAATGAAAAAACATAGTGGATTAAAAGTCGTATTGATTACCATTTTAGTTTTAGCTTTGTTAACATGGATTTTACCAGTAGCCGTGTATCAAGGTAGCTATGTGGATCAAGGACGTAGCCAAGTGGGACTATTTAATTTATTCTCATATCCAATTGCGACCGTAACGTATTTTGGATACATTGGTGCCTTCATCATTTTGATTGGAGGATTTTACGGAGTTCTATCTAAGACCGGTGTCTATCGCACTCTATTAGATAAGATTGTTCGCAAATTTAAAGGAAAGGAATTGTGGGTATTAGGAATTCTCATGGTATTGTTGGCAGTTGCTACATCTATTTGTGGCTTGTCACTTGCCTTGATGGTCTTCTTCCCATTTATTATATCGCTCATCCTATTGATGGGATATAATAAGTTGGTGGCAGCAAGCGTTACGGTTGGATCTGTCATGATCGGTACAATGGGAACAACCTTTGCTGCTTCGACCGTTGATCTATTGAATCAAACTTTAGGTTTAACGGTTCAATCAGAGATCATAACGAAGGTCGTGATCTTACTTATTGGCTTGATTCTTCTTATTTTCAATACTTTATGGTATGCGAAAAAAGTTAAGGGTGCCGTCAGTGAGAAAAAGGAAGAATTTATTCCTGAAAAGACTACTTCTAAGAGAAAAGTTTGGCCACTCATCGTCGTATTAGATCTTATCTTTGTCTTGATGGTATTGGGAATGACGACTTGGAATGAAGCATTCAATTTAGATATTTTCGATACAGCAACAGAGGCAGTTACGACGTTTGAAATTGGTGGATTTGCCATCTTTGGTAAGCTTTTAGGTAGTGCCGTTCCAGCCTTTGGATATTGGTCAATCTATGAGATCATGATTACGCTAGCGGTTGCATCTATTGTCATTGCTTTGATTTACCGCGTTAAAATCAACGATTTTATATCAGGATTTATTGCTGGCGCTAAAAGAGCATTCGGTCCAGCAGTATTGATGGTATTGATCTATACTTGCTTGATTTTAGCATCTTCACATCCATTCCAATTAGTGATTGCACATTTCTTAATTGGTCTAACAAAGAGTTTCAATGTCGTTACGACGACGATTGTTGCCATTTTGACAAGTTTATTCAATGTTGATTTGTCTTATGGTGTATCTTATATAGTCCCATATGTTACAAGTGTTGTTACTGATACTTCACTATATCCATTAATTGCAATTATTTTCCAAACGATCTATGGTTTTGTAATGTTGGTTGCACCTACATCAGTAATCTTGATGGGTACACTTGCATATTTACGAATTCCATATCAAGACTGGTTAAAGTACATTTGGAAATTGTTATTACAATTGATCGTAGTGTTGTTCATCATCTTCACGATTATCATGTTGGTATAAGGAAGCGAAGCATCGCTTCTTTTTTATCAAAAAATACTTAGTTTTAATATATTGACAGAATTACTGACAAACGTTAAACAATCAGTAACTTTGTCAAAGGAGAAATGTTAATGGAAAAAAGAAGGAACAAAAAGTAGCGCAGTAACCATTCAATTAATTTAGATTTTATAAATACGGATCATCTTTTTAAGAGTCAGTAAAAGCTGGCTTCTTTTGTTCTTTGAAATAAATTTTGTCAGTATTTTGGTGGCATAAAAGATTGCCTAAACACCCAGAATAAACATAGAATAATCTTGAGAGGAGAGGAAAGCGATGTTTTCAAAATTTAATGAAGAAGCACAAAAAGTATTGGTTTTAGCAAAGAAAGAGATGATGGAATTAAAACATCCATACGTTGGCAGCGAACACATGCTTTTAGCTATTTTAGCGAATGCTGACTGGGATATTACAAAAAGACTGATGACTTATCAACTCACTTATAATAGATTCAAAGAAGAACTTATCAACGTTGTCGGGATGGGGAGCGAGAGCAATCAGTGGTTTTTGTATACGCCTTTACTTAAGAGAATTATGGAGACGGCAATGTTAGAGTGCAAAGAGAATAATGATGGTGAAGTAAACGTTGAACATCTATTTCTTGCTCTTTTGGAAGAAGGAGAAGGCGTTGCAATCCGGATCATGTTAGGAATGGACATCGACGTTGATGCGATCTATCAAGAGTTTTCCTCAAAACTTGTGCAAAAAAAGGGGAAAGGTAAAAAGAAATTGTTGATTGAAGATTTTGCTGTGGATTTTAATAAACGGGCACTTGCCAAGGAAATCGATCCTGTGATTGGTAGGGAAGAAGAAATCACGCGTCTTATCGAAATTTTGTCTCGACGTACTAAGAATAATCCATTATTGATTGGAGATGCAGGAGTTGGAAAAACGGCCATTGTCGAAGAGTTAAGTCGGCGGATTGTAGAAGATGAAGTTCCTAATTTTTTGAAAGGCAAACGTGTTTTATCTTTATCGATGGCTGGCATTGTTGCGGGAACCAAATATCGTGGCGAATTTGAAGAGCGAGTAGGGAAACTTTTGAAAGAAGTAGAAGCCAATCCGGATATTATTTTGTTTATCGATGAAATTCATACTTTGGTGGGAGCAGGGGGCGCTGAAGGGGCGATCGATGCTTCTAACATTTTGAAACCGGCTTTGGCGCGAGGAAAATTACGACTCATTGGGGCGACGACGACGCAAGAGTATAAAGAATGTATCGAGCAAGATCGGGCTTTGGAACGAAGATTTCAGCTCATATATGTGGAAGAGCCTAAAAAAGAGAAAGTCTACGATATTTTGTTAAAATTGAAACCGATCTATGAAGCATATCACGGCGTTCAATTAAGTGAAGAAATCTTACGTCTTATTATCGATCTATCGGATCGCTATATTCACGATCGAAATCAGCCAGACAAGGCCATCGATATTTTAGATGAAGTCTGTGCCAAAGTATCTTTGGCAAAAAATCCACAGGATTTAAAATTAGAACGGTTATCTAATGAAATAAAACAGTTGATTGATGCTAAAAATAAAGCAATCATCGATCAAGATTTCGAAAAAGCCTCTTTGCTAAAACGCGAAGAGCAAGTTCTAGAGGACAAAAAGAACCGAATGGAGCTTTCTTATTTTGGCAAGCGTGAGATCAAAGAAGTTACCAAGGATTTGGTAGCGGAAGTCATTCATTTGAAAACGAAGATTCCGGTCTATGAACTTGTCGATCATGATATGAAGATGTTAAAGACGATGGAACAGTCGTTAAATCAGAAAGTTCTGGGGCAAGAAAAGATTGTTCACGATCTCTGCAATATGACGAAACGCATCAAATTGGGATTTCACGATGAGAACAAACCGTATTCTTTTCTTTTTGTGGGTCCTACAGGCGTTGGGAAGACGATGCTTGTCAAGGAATATGCGAAGCTGTTATTTGGGAAGGAACATTTTATTCGGCTAGATATGAGCGAGTACAAAGAGAGTCATACCATCAGCAAAATCATTGGATCTCCACCGGGTTATGTAGGATATAGCGATTATAAAAACGTTTTAGAAGAAGTTCGCCAAAAACCTCATTCGGTGATTCTATTAGATGAAATCGAGAAGGCACATCCTGCGGTGTTGCATTTGTTTTTACAAGTATTGGATGAAGGAGTATTAAAAGACTCTAAGGGAAATGTGGTACATTTTGATCACACGGTGATCTTTATGACGTCGAACTTGGGCTATCAAAAAAACAATGTGGGATTTTTTGAACAAAAAGAGCAAGATGTTATGAGCAGTTTGAAACAATATTTTAGTATGGAATTTATGAATCGTATCGACAAAGTCTTTTTATTCGACACGATGGATCAAGATGTAGTTTTAAAGATTATCCAAATGAAACTGGATGAAGTAAAGAAAAAGTTTCAAAAGAAAAATATTAAACTTGAAATCTCTTCTTCCTTGATCGAACAAATTTTAAATTGTTCTCTATATGAAGAGTTTGGGGCAAGAAAGATCGATAAGATTATTTCTGATAAGATTGATAGTCTAGCAATCGATGCGATTTTGGAAGGCAAGACCAAGTTAAAAATAACAGAAATTGGGTAATAAGATGAACACTGGGATTTTAATTCTGGTGTTTTTAAATACAAGAAACAATAAATTTATTGTTGATTTTTGTCGCCGTTCATGTTGACTAAACTGAGTTTTTTGTTATACTTAATATAGTAGGATAGTAGGTGTTGGTATGAACGTGATACTTTTAGGAAATAGAGTTCTTCGTAAGTTAAAACTTCCAGCAAAAGTGGAGGGAAGCTTCTTTTTAACGCATCCTGTTACTGATGAGAATTTGGTGAATATTGATGCATCTAATAATGAGTGGATTATACACGGAAATGAATTAGTACAATTAAGCGACATTCATGGTAATTTGCTTTCCAGCGCTGTTGTAAAACCCAACGAGATGTTTATTATAAGTTATGAAAATCAACAAAAAATAATTTATTGTTGCGATATTTATGATGGAACGACGAATACATATCAAGTTCGATCAGATTGTGAGTTGATTGTTGGTAAGCAAGAGGATTGTAATATTATTTATAATAATCCTTTTATTCAAAGTAAACATATGACTTTGAAATATTCAAATGGTGTATGGAGTTTATCTATAGTTCCAAATTCTTTTGTTTATGTAAATGATCGATTAATTCTTGCAGAAAGCATTACTTTGAAAAATTCGGATTTTATATTTGTTTTTGGTTTAAAAATCTTAATTATGAACAACTTTATTGTTATCAATAATATTAATAATAGTGTTGTAATTAAGACTGATAAATTAATGCCCATTAATTATTTTGATCAAGATATGGCAGAACAGGCTCAAGTGGCAGAAGAAGAGGAAATCAAAGAGGAAGATTTATATAAAGATAGTGATTATTTTTTTAAAACGCCACGATTACGTAGATTTGTAGAAACTTTTGAATTAAATGTGGCTAATCCTCCTGGCAAACAAGAGCAAGAAGAAATGCCCCTACTATTAACTGTGGGTCCAATGGTTACCATGGCGCTTTTATCTGTAATGACATCTATTACGTCGGTTACAAAAATTATTTCTGGTGAAACGACGTTTGCAGAATCTTGGCAATCTTTAGTGACTCCAGCAATTATGTTGTTGACTAGTTTGTTGTGGCCGAACATAACCAGAGTATGGCAGAAAAAAAGTAAGAAGAGAAAAGAGAAAAACCGACAGGAGAAGTATCGTGAATATATTGCTGAAAAGAAAAAATTAATTGAAAGCGAAACGATAAATCAAACCACTATTTTAAATGAAAGTTTTATAAGTCCAAGGGATTGTTATAACATTATTGTTAATAGAGATAGAACATTGTGGGAAAGAAAAATCTCACAAAAGGATTTTCTGACTGTTCGATTAGGAGTTGGAGATCGGCCTATCGATATGAATGTAACTTATAGTGAAGAAGATTTTTCTATTGAAAAAGATGTTTTAAAAGACGAAGCATCCTCTATGATTGAAAATACAAAAATGTTACATCAGGTTCCAATTAGTTATTCCTTTTTTGATAAGACAGCGACTGCAGTTATGGGAAATCTAGAGCGGGTACGGCCATTTGTTAATAACTTGATTTTGCAATTTATAACTTTTCATAGTTACGATGAATTAAAGATTGTAATATTTACAGATGAAGCAAATCAAGATGAGTGGAAAATCTACAAAGAGTTGCCATATTTGTTTAGCAATGATAAGCAAATGCGTTTTTTTGCTACAAACGAAGAAGAACGAAAAAATGTCAGTAATTATTTGGAACAAGAATTTATAAATAGAGCTAACGCTAGTAAAGAAGTGGAAATTGTTGAAAACGAAAGTGAAAAACAAACGTTCTCTCCATATTATTTAATTATTACAGATGATTATGTTAAAATTAGAAAACTAGGTATATGTGAGAAAATATTTGATGTCAATGATAATTTTGGTTTCGGCTTTATCATTCTTGAAAATCGTCTATCCCATTTGCCAAGTAAGTGTGTTGACTTTATAACGATTGATGAACACACTTGTGGTGTGTTGAAAAATGATGCTGATGATTATTCATTGCAATCTTTTAATAGCGAGATAGATCCTACTATTGATATGGAAAAATGTGTTGAAGTGTTATCCAATATTCCAATTGAATTTGAAGAAAATACTAGTTATTTACCAAATAGTCTTTCCTTTTTAGAAATGTATAATGTTGGAAAAGTAGAGCAGTTAAATATTATGAATCGTTGGAAATTAAATGATCCAACGAAGAGTTTAAAAGCTCCGATCGGCGTGAACGACCAAGGGAATATGATTATTTTGGATTTGCACGAAAAATATCATGGTCCCCATGGTTTGATTGCCGGTACTACTGGTTCTGGAAAAAGTGAGTTTATCATTACTTATATTTTATCGATGGCAGTTAATTATAATCCAAATGAAGTTTCCTTTATCTTAATTGACTATAAAGGTGGCGGTTTGGCTGGAGCTTTTGAAAATAAGAAAAACAATGTACGTTTACCACATTTAGCAGGAACGATCACCAATTTGGATAAAAATGAATTGAATAGAACTTTAGTTAGTATCCAAAGTGAACTAAAAAGAAGGCAATCTGTATTTAATAGTGCGAGAGATGAACTTGGTGAAAGTACGATTGACATTTATAAATATCAAAAGTTCTTTCGTGAAGGAAAGTTGAAAGAACCAATGCCACATCTATTCATCATCTGCGACGAATTTGCTGAATTAAAAACACAGCAGCCTGAATTTATGGATAACTTGATTTCGGCCGCACGTATTGGTCGTAGTTTAGGAGTACATTTAATTTTGGCAACACAAAAGCCAAGTGGTGTTGTCAATGATCAAATTTGGAGTAATACTAAATTTAGGGTTTGTTTAAAAGTCGCTGAAACCAGCGATAGTAATGAAATTATTAAATGTCCTGATGCAGCGGGTATTAAAAATGCCGGTAGATTCTATTTACAAGTTGGTTATAACGAAATTTTTGTTCTTGGACAATCTGGTTGGTGCGGAGCGCCTTATATGCCCTCTGACATTGTAAAGAAAGAGTATGATCATTCTATTTCTATCATTGATAATATTGGTAATGTTGTTAAGAATTGTTCTCCTGATTCTAATAAGAAAAAAGTCGCAGCGGAAGGGGATGAACTATCTAATATTTTGCAATATGTTACTTTGCTTGCTCAAAGAGAAGATTTGAAAGCAAGGAATTTATGGTTAGATAGTATTCCATTTGATCTTCCTTTGCAAACGGTTGTAGAGAAATATCAATTTACATCTCCTACGGTGACAGCTGTACTTGGGGAATATGATGATCCGACAAATCAATATCAAAATATTTTGACGTTGCCTTTGAATGAAGAAGGGAACACAATGATTTATGGTTTATCAGGCAGTAATAGAGAAATGTTTTTACGTACTTTGATTTATTCAGTATGTAATAATTATTCAAGTGATGATATTAATTTTTATCTATTAGATTTTGGATCAGAATCATTTAAAGTATTCTCTTCTTTGCCGCATGTTGGTGATGTAGTTTTATCTGCAGAAACAGAAAAAATTGACAAACTATTCAAAATGATCGATAAAGAAATTTTAGACAGAAAGAAACTGTTTGCGGATTATAATGGAGAATATTCTAATTATTGTAAGAACAGTGGTAAAAAGGTTCCTTTGATTGCTGTGATCATTAATAACTTAGAGTCCTTTAAAGAGTTTTATCCAAACTATGATGAGTTATTACTTAAACTATCTCGTGAGGGTAAACGTTGCGGTGTCATCTTTATTATGGCGACTAGTGGGCAATCCGGTTTATTCTCAAGGTTCTTGAAAAATTTTGATCATGAGTTCGTTTTGGATATGAATAGTAAAGATGATTATAGTTCTATATTAGGAAAGATTGGGAATGTTTATCCTGCAGATACACCTGGTAGAGGCTTATTTAAAGGAGAACAGGTTTATGAATTTCAAACAGCAAGCATATGTGATGAGGATATGATAGTAGAGTTTATTAAAGAAAAAGCGAGTGAACTTTCAAAAACTAATCCACATGCTGCTAAAGCGATTCCGGTACTTCCTGACGTTATAACGTTGGATATGTTAAAAGATCAATTAGTAGATTTAAAGTCGATCCCAATTGGCATTATCAAAGAAACCTTAAATCCTGCGCTTTACAATTTTAAAAGTGATAAAGCTACTGTTGTAAGTTCTAATGATATAGAGAGTTGTAAAGAATTTGTTGGTAATTTACTACAGAGTTTTAAAATTTTAAAGGATACTGTTTCTATCGTCTTTGATGCAGAACAACTTTGTGGTGACTTTCAGTCGTTTGCATCAGCATATTGCGATGATGACTGGGAGAACTTTATTGATAAAATTACAAAATATGTAGATGAAAAAATTAACAACACTGCTTGTAATGCGATATTTGTTATTTTTGGAGTTGAAAAATTTAAAACAACGATCGGTGATGAAAAATTTGAAGCGTTAATTGGCCAAATACAAAAAGTGGAAAATTGTAACGTGCTAATTGTGGATTCTGCATACAAACTTAAGAAGTTTATATTTGATCCTTGGTATACTGGACTTGTTGTCAATACGAATGGTGTATGGATCGGTTCTGGAGTTACTGAACAGACTGCTATTAAGGCAAATGACTATAATAAGAAATATTCTGCTGTAATAGATGAGCATTATGGATGGTTGTTTAAGAACGGTAATGGTACTTTGATTAAATTAATTGGAGGTAGCGAGAGTGAAGAACAAGATTTTAATTAAATTAATGGTCCCTTCATTAATGGAAGAATATGAAGTGTTTGTTCCTGTTAATGAGCGTATAAAAAAAATTAAAGAATTGTTAATTAATGCATTGTTTGATTTATCGGATGGAACATTTGAAAAATTGCGAAAATACACATTGATCGATCCAAATACGGGAGCAGTCTATCAGGATCATATGATTTTGATTGATACCGATATTCGAAATGCGAAGAAATTAGTGTTAAATTGATGGTGTAAACAAAATGTAAAGAACTTTAAAAAAACTTTATTTTATATCTACTTTGTATTATATTTAAAATAGAGGTGTAAGATGAACGGAGTTATAGTTGGAGATCTTGAACTGATAATCAAAAAAGCTGGTTTGAATGCATCTGATGTCAAAAGTAATATATCCGCTATTAAGCATGATTTTTCAAACTTGTCTCAAAGTATTGGAAGTAATGATTTAAAATTTCTAATTAGCAAATTAGATTTAGAATTATTGCAGTTTCAAAACGTTGTGACTAAAACAGAGGCATATATTACGACTTTGAAAAATGTACTGATGAGTTACCAATATCAGTCTGAAGAACTCGTTAAAGATCTAAATAATCTGACATCTTAAATACATTATAAAAATAGGAGGTTATAAAATGATAGGTTATAATGTAAAAGAAATCGAAGATCTTGCTAAAAATATTGCCGATAGTTATGAGACAATCGGTAAAAAAATGGCTGAGCCATGGAAAGGGTTGCAAACCGTTCTTGAGAACGAATGGGTCGGACCCGATGAACTTTCATATGAAACAGAGTTGGCAAAAAATATTTGTACACTATATGCAAGCTGTACTTCATCTATTCAAAACATGTTGGATAATTTAAGAATTATGGGTGACAATTGGAAGAACTTTCAAAAAGGTAATGTTCTTGAAAATGCGGATACATCAATGATGAATAGTGGTGTTTTTGCTAATGAGATTGAAATAGCTACAATTAAACCTTATGAAATTGCGAACATTGTAAAAGCTGGTTCTCCAAACTTTAGTGCAAATACAAAATTGGGATTAACTAACGGAACTCAATCAAGTGTTATCATAAAAACAGAATTTGACAAATATATTGAGAGTGTTAAAAAGAGTGTTAAAGAATTATATTCTAAATTTGACTCATCAAAAGCATTCCTTGGTGGTCAATTGAACGCTAAAGTAAATGAATATTTACAAAACATGGGATCTTCTCTTGCTGATTTGGCAACTTGTCATAAATCTATTTATGATGCACTCGATAAGTTAACTGCTCAATATACCACTCATGAAACAGATGAAGCTAAGAGCGTTTCTTCTGCAAATATCAATGTTGATACACAAGGTCAATCTATCAATGTTGCCACTCAAACATATTAATAAAGGTATTTAAAATAGTAAAATATTTTACTATTTTAAAATAAAAGTTAAAATTATTTTAACTTTTATTTTAAAATTGGAGGAAGATTATGCAGGAAAAAGAGATTTATCAAAAGTTATTAAGAAATATGACTTTAGTGCGGCAAAATATAAGCGAATTAACGACACTTTTAAATACGTTAAGTGCCACCTTACCTTCTGCTCTAGAAGTTAATGGTACATTTCCAAATTTACAAGAATTAAAAGATTTTAATAACAATTTGACAATTTATAATCAAACGGTTTCACGTGAAATTATTCCTGAGATCAAGAGTAAAATAATTTGATTTTTTGAGTGTGATATCTATGGCTATTTTTAATTTAAATTTCAAAAAAATACGTGAAAATGTTAATGCTTTTAATAAGGATATTAACAAATACAAAAATACGATATCTATGTTACATGGTACTTTGGTTAATGTTGATACTACTTGGAACGATGTTAATACCCTTTCTTTTATTAGTGGCGTCAAACAAGATTATCGGTCTTTTTCTGCTCATTTGGATTCTATTTCTAAGTATGTTCTTTTGATCAATTCTTTTTGCGAGAATATTCAATTGGTGATTTCAAGACAATTTGGTGTTAATCGGATTGACTATTTAAAATATAGTTCTACAACTTTAAATACTTGTATTTCAAAACTAGATCAAATTTATAATTTGTTGAACAATACAATCAATTTGTTCTATAACATAGCTATACCTGTGGATTTTCGGTATAGAAAAAAACTCGAAAGTTATCGTTCTAATTTTTATAATATGAAAGAATCAATATCGTTACTAAGAAAAAAACTCTTGCGTATTAATAATGATATAGTAGCTGTTATTAATGATTATAAATTGCGTGTTAATAAAATAGATTTTGTTAATATTGATAAGAAAAAGATGAATTATCGTTGGAGAACCCAAAGAGTACAATTACGTAAAAACATAAAAAACGATTTACAGACTTCTTCTAGAGTACAGGAAAATTTTTCTAATGAAACTTCTCGTTCAATGTCTGCAAGCGTTAATATATCTCCGCAACAAGCGATTGAGAAATCGGATGCTATTGAAATATTGGATGTTGAAAATCCTGAAGTTTTTTCTGTAACTAACCAAGATGCACAAACTGAATTTTTAAATATAAAAGATGAAAATTTTGTGCTTGATGAAATAGGAGATTTATCGATAAATTCTCATGATAAATTTTTAAGTGCGCAGGGAATTAATATTACAGCTGGTATGAAAGAAAAAGTGAGCAATCCTACCGAAAAATTAAATCTTAAAACAGAGCTTGGAGAATATGAAATACCTAAAGAAGAAGTATCTAATTCCAAGCATAATGACATTGAATTTTTAGAGTAAGTACTTTAGGAGGTGAGATAAATTGTGGCAGGGAATACAGCATTAAAGAGTGGGAATACGAATGTAAATGTGAAGACATATAAAGTAGGAAATGCAGCAAAGATGCAGAGCCTGCATGATTTGTCAGTGACCTATGCGAAAGAAAATTATACAGTATTAGAGAACGA
>CANPXY010000010.1 GCA_947587115.1 uncultured Bacilli bacterium | reverse complement strand
TGTACTTTTGTTCCGTTGTAATAAAAATCGTTGTAGGCTTTCGCACCCTCCTTAAATGCTTCTGACTTTGATGGATAACCTGACTTACTTATCCATTTTCTCGCACCATCAACTGTTGCAACTTCAAATCGGTATTCATATACCTTTCCACGTTTTCTAACGCTTACCATAAAAAATCTCTCCCTTTACTAAAATTGTTAGTAAACGGAAAAATGCCAACATTTTTGAATGCTGACATTTTTAAAACTATATCCACTAATTTGTCCACGTAGTTTTTTCCTTAATATTACGGGCTTTTTCGTAGTTTTGTCCACGAACTCAAATTTACGTGGACAAATCGTGGACAAATCGTCCTTTGTGGACAAATTTCTTATTTTCTTAATTTTTCATAAATCCTTATTTTATAAGGGTTTGCGAGATTATTTACCACAACAGTTTTTGTATTTCTTCCCACTTCCACAAGGGCATGGATCATTGCGACCTACTTTGGTAGATTTTTTAGGAGTTCTCTTGCCTTTTTCTTCTCCCTCATTTGTAATTTTGTTCTTTACTACTTCTTTTCTTTCGATGTTTTGACGGATTTCTGCTTTTAATAAGAACATCGCAATATCTTTGTCGATTCTTTGAAGCATATTATCAAATAGTTCAAAGCCTTCCATGGTATAAGCACGTAATGGATCTTCTTGGGCATAGCTGCGAAGATGAATTCCTTCACGTAAATGAGACATCGTATTAATGTGTTCCATCCAATAATTGTCTATTACTCTAAGGCTGATCGCTTTTTCAAATTCATCAACCACTTCTGGTGGTAATTGTTTGATTTTTTCTTCATATTCTTTGATTACACGATCATAAATATAAGAAATTACTTCTTCCACACTCTTATTTTCGATTTCAGATTGTTTAAAATCTTTTTTCAACAAGTTTTCATTGGCAAATTCTGCAATCTCTTCTAAGTCTTTTTCTGTTAAATGACCTTCTGGGAAAATATGTGATTTAACTAAGTCTTCAATATGGTTATGCATTGTATTACGAACCGTCTCATGAATTGATTCACTATCCAAAATTTCATTTCGTTTTTGATACATAATCTCACGTTGGTTGTTCATAACATCGTCGTACTGTAACAATTGTTTACGGACATCGAAGTTGTTTCCTTCAACTCTGGTCTGTGCAGAGCCAATGGCTCTTGTGAATGTTTTACTTTGAATGGCATTATCACCAAATCCAAGGGACTGCATCATCGTACGAATTCGATCAGATCCAAAACGTACCATCAATTCATCTTCCATAGATACATAGAACTGGGTAAAACCAGGATCTCCCTGACGGCCAGAACGGCCACGCAACTGATTGTCGATACGACGTGATTCATGGCGCTCTGTTCCGATCACACAAAGTCCTCCTAAAGCTCTGATTTCATCGGACAATTTGATATCCGTTCCACGTCCAGCCATATTGGTGGCGATTGTCACAGACTTATGTTGTCCAATTTTCGAGATGATCTCTGCCTCACGAGCATGATTTTTAGCATTCAAAACTTCATGCGGAATTTTTTCTCTTTTTAATAATTGACTGATCAATTCACTCGTTTCAATCGCAATCGTACCTACTAGAACTGGCTGTCCTCGCTTGTAACGATCTTTGATCTCTTGAATGATCGCTTTGTATTTTGCTTCTTTGGTCGCATACACTAGATCTGGTGCATCGATACGAATTACTTCTTTGTTCGTTGGAATCGTAATTACATACATATTATAGATATTTCTAAACTCTTCTTCTTCTGTTTTAGCAGTACCAGTCATACCGGAAAGTTTTTTATACATTCTAAATAAGTTCTGGAAAGTGATCGTAGCCAGCGTCTTTGTTTCTTGGTTGATCTTGACACTCTCTTTAGCTTCGATCGCTTGATGAAGTCCATCACTATAGGCACGTCCTTTCATAAGACGTCCAGTGAACTGGTCGACAATGATCACTTCTCCGTCTTGAACGACGTAATCTACATCACGACGCATGGAATAATTGGCTTTTAAAGCTTGATTGATGTAGTGTACTAGTGTTGTCTGATTCACATCATATAAGTTATCGACATGGAAAGCTTTTTCTGCTTTTTTATTTCCTTCATCAGTCAAATTGACGCTCTTGGTCTTTTCATCATAGATGAAGTCTTGTTCTTCTTTTAAAGATTTCGCAAAGCGATCGGCTTCAATATAAAGATTGGCACTTTGCATCTGTCCACCTGAAATGATGAGCGGCGTTCTGGCTTCATCGATCAAAACAGAGTCTACTTCATCGATAATGGCAAAATTTAGTCCACGTTGCACACGATCCTCTTTACGAACGACCATGTTATCACGCAAATAATCAAATCCAACTTCGTTGTTGGTCGTATATAAAATATCGCAATTATATTGTTCTTGCTTTTCTTTAGGACTTAATTCTCTTTGGTTTACACCAACTGTAAGGCCAAGAAAACGATGGATTCCTCCCATCCATTCGGCATCACGGGTTGCCAAATATTCATTGACTGTAACGATGTGTACACCTTTACCGGTAAGTGCATTAAGATAAGCAGGAAGAACACTCGTCAAAGTTTTTCCTTCACCAGTTTTCATCTCGGCGATATTTCCATAGTGGATGGCAATCGCTCCTAGAAGTTGCACATAGAATGGCTTTTCCCCAATGACACGAAAAGCAGCTTCTCTTGCCACAGCAAAAGCTTCTGGCAAAATGTCTTCTAATGTCTCCCCGTTTTCAAGACGTTCTTTAAATTCGCTGGTCTTATCTCGCAATGCTTCATCGCTCAATCTTTGCATTTCTTCGTCAAGCGCTTCTATTTTATCCGCGATGGCACTAAACTTTTTTAATTCTTTATACTCGTGATCGAATATGCTTCTAAATATACTCATGTTAACATCTCCTCTAACAATACTATTCTATCAAAAAATTCATAAGAATAAAAGCGTTTTTTCGTCTTATGCCCCATTCTTTAAGGGGTTCTAAACTTCCCTTCTTCCCTTTATATAAAGAAAAAGAGTTTTCACTCTTTTATTCAGATTCAATAATTCCGTAGCCTCCATCTTTTCGTTTGTAAATAACGGTCGGCTGATTGGTTGTTGCATCCTTATATAGATAGAACTGATGACCAAGTAATTCGAGCTGTAATATTGCTTCTTCTTCCTCCATTGGTTTCACTTCAATTTTTTTCCTCTTGACAACCTTTTCTTCTGGTTCTTCCAACTCTTCCATCTCCTGAAAGATGAAATCACGATTTACCTTGGGTTGTCTGTTCTCTAATTTTGTCTTGTTTTTTCGAATTTGTCGCTCTAGTTTGTCCACGATGATATCGACAGCTGCATAAAAATCCTCTTGCTCTTCTTCTGCTCTTAAAATAAAGTTTTTAAGAGGAATCGTCACTTCTACTTTTTGACGATGATCTTTAATTTTGACAACGACCGTCGCTTTTGTATTCGCATGATCTTCGATGTATTTGTCTAACTTATGTAGCTTTTCTTCCACATAGTCATTCATCGCTTCTGTAACTTTGATTTTGTCGCCTCTTATAAGTAAATTCATATTATCATCTCCTATATATATTATAGCATCTAGAAAAGAAAAAAGCTACCTATTTTACGGTAGCTGGTTCTTCAATTACAACCACATTCACAGCCTGATATCCTTTAGCAGTTTCTAATAAATTAAACTCCACTAATTGACCTTCTGAAATAGTCTTGTAACCATCTTGTTGGATTGCAGAGTAATGAACGAATATATCTTCGTTTTCTTTATATTCAATAAATCCATAGCCTTTTTCATTATTGAACCATTTGACTCTTCCTCGCATCACTAGCACACCTCTTTTCTTCATAATTCTCACTTCTTTCAGTTAACTGGGGTACAACTTTTGCGCATATCCATTCTAGCATAATGTTTACTATTTGTTTTCGATTTCCCTAAAATGTTATTTGGAGGGATTTTTTGGTTACATTTTCATTTTTGTTATTTATCTTTTTATTTTTAAGGTGTTATTTTTACCGTTAGAACAAACTCTCTATTCTTAAGCTTTTTTTGTGTTAAACTATCATCTGGCGGGGATAAAGCTGGTGAGGTGGTAGTATGAAGCAAGCTTTCCTAGATCATTCAATCAAGTGGATTGTCAAATACAATTCTACCTATAGTGAAGAAGATATTGAAAAATTAAAATACGGGCTAGAAGGAATCTATCTTACGATTACTAAGTTTATCATCATCGGACTCTTGGCCTTTTTTCTTGGTATTTTAAAAGAGACAGTTCTAGTTTTGATTATCTTTAATATCATTCGATATCCAGCTTTTGGCTTTCATGCGAATAAGAGTTCAACTTGTTTATTCTTTTCTATCTTTGTCTTTATTGGACTTACTTATTTAGTGTTACATAGTCATTATTCTTATGAGGTCCAGTTTGGCGTTTGTCTTTTGTGTCTTTTTAGTTTTATCTTCTTTGCTCCTGCAGATACTCCTAAAAGACCTCTTACTAATCAGAAGAAAAGACATATCAGAAAGATGTGTTCCATTGCTTGTGCTATCGTTTATATTGTGATCATTCTTCTATTCAAAGAGACACTCGTTACCAAATTGGTCTTTACATCTTTAATTATTGAAACAATCATGATCAATCCGATCACTTATAAAATATTTCATCAAACATTTAATAATTACAAACTGTGTCAATCACATTGATTTAAATACTGACTCTTGGTAGTAGTATTTAAAAATATAGAAGTAATAAGGAGGTAAGAACAATGAAAAAAAGACTATCTATGGTTTTAGCTGCTGTTGCAACTTTGGCTACAACTGCTGCTTCAATGGGATGCCTTTGGGGAATTGCTGATGAACCAAAAGCATTAAAGAACATGGACTAATATGTTAAAAATAAAAAGACCTTGTGTCTTTTTATTTTGTATCAACCATAATTTTTTGAACATAGTAATCATTAATAATGTTACTTTCACCATGAAAATTCTTTTGTTTTTTGAGTATGTTATTCGCAAAATGAAGACCATTTCCTCGACCCGTTCCTTTAGAACTTACACCTTTTTTATGCATTGTTTTGATATCAAAGTTCTTTTCAAACGTATTCATGATGACAATATTGAATTGTTTAGATAAGACATACATCTCAACTGAAATATTCTTTTTAGAACAGATACTGGCTGCTTCAATCGCATTATCAAAATAAATTCCAACTAAGCGACATAGTAATTTGATCTCATTTTCATCTAATTTTTTGATACATGATTTTACTTTATCACTAATTTCGGTAGTAATTGTGATGCCTTCTTTTTGAGCTTGAACAATTTTATAATAAAATAATCCTTTAAGA
Source organism: uncultured Bacilli bacterium (assembly GCA_947587115.1). Lineage (GTDB taxonomy): Bacteria > Bacillota_I > Bacilli_A > RF39 > UBA660 > CANPXY01. Next base: position 21,440 of record CANPXY010000010.1, on the reverse strand, counting down.
CCACATTTAGGAACATTCTTCAATTGTTCGACATAATGTTCTCCTATCTCTAATTGTTCTTTTAAAATACTTTCAATATAGGCCTTAGCTTTTTTATTTTTAGGATCAATCATATCGTTTAATGTCATCAATTGATTTTTAAACTCATGACGGTTGACTTGTTCTGATTCTATCCACTCTTCAAAACTTTGGACATGTTCAAATAAACTATCATATTCATGGTTTAATTTCTCATGCTTTGTCTGCTCTTTCATAAAGATATACATCATAACATAAAAGGTTAACATGACAACCAAATTGGCAAAATATTCTCTACTCCACACATAATTAGCATATACATTATAAAATGATCCGGCGATGACCACGATCAGTAAAACAGAAAAGATGATCGTAGAAAGATATCTTCGTTCTTCGATCTTATCGAGAATAATTTTACACCAGTTTTTGACAATTGGTATTTTACTTAATAGACAAGCGATCATTGAAACTAGTAAATTGGCTATTATTAAGATATACCATGTACTTCGCAGTTCTTCTATACTGACAAAGCGCACGAAAATACTCGATACAATAATATCAGATATCATAATCATTGCCATCATGATGCTTGTTACTAAAATTGATTGTGAAAAGCCTATTTTAAATATGTATTTGAATATGACAATCATCGTTAAATAAGGAAGAATTGATGACAGAAAAGTATATTCTACTTTGTGTGTTAATACTGTCACAATAGGGACAAGAGATAGTAATAGAAAATGATTTATTCGAAATTCAAATTTTTGTTTGGTAAGACTTGCGACGATATAAGTACCAGTAATCACTAATATAATTGCCATGATTGCTTTAACAACGAGTTCTAGCATTTTTTATCAACTCCTTCTTTTTATTTCTAGCAATTAAATGCGTATATTCATCATTTTTGAAAGTTATTTTATTTTCTTTGACATCAAATTCTTTTATATAATCTAAGTTAACAATCATACTTCGATGCATTTTTAAGAATCTTTTATCTAACATTTTACTAACTTCAGTGAGACTCTTAGGGATCAGTTGACTACCATAACTTGTCCTGATAATACAACGTTTACTATCAGGTTCTTTTTCGATGTATATAATATGACGAAATTCGATTTTATGGATCGTATGGTTATATTCATAACTTAAGCTTTTATGACGATTGTCATAATTTTTCATTGCTTTCTTTAGAGCTTCCGTTACTCTAGTTTCACAATCGTCCATCTTGTTGATAAAGTCTAATAAATACAATCGATTTCCTAAAGCTTCATAACGATATTCTCCAAAAGCTGTCACAACTACAATAATTGAAGTCCAATCATCACAGCCTTCTCTAATCAATCTGGCAGCATCTAATCCAGATCCTTTCTTTGTCCTAATATCTAAGAAATAAACTTTAAAACCGCATTCACTTTTGACTAACTTCTCAAATTTTGTATCATAGCCTGAAAAACTATAGTAGTTATATTCCAGATCATAGTTCATCATAAAACTATCAATCCAGTGTTTCATTTTTTTAGAGAATTCTGGCTCATCTTCACAAACAATAAAATTTAACATAATTCACACCCTTTTTTCCAATTTTTTCCAATTTTTTTATTCCTTTTGAAAAGAAACAAAATTGCTCTTGTTTCTTTTTCCTTATTTATTTATCTTGTTTTTGTTGATCTTTTCTTTTACTGATTGTTCTAGTTGGTGTATCTTTTGGTAGCCTTTTTCCGAAATAATGGTCGTATGCAGCACAAACCAAACAACTAAAATAAACAGGACGATATAGATGGCAATTCCGATCGATGGATCTTTTAAAGTATAGAAGATCGATGCCATGGCAAAGAGAATATTAATTCCATAGATGATCAGCACCGTTGTCCTTTGAGAAAAATTCATACCCAACAGTTGATGGTGGAGATGTTCTTTGTCTGCAGAGAAAATCGGCTGACCTTTGAGTGTGCGGCGGATAATTGCAAAGAGTGTATCAAGAATAGGAATACTTAACACCATCAATGGTACAAAGAAGGAAGTGAGCGCTGGTCCTTTAAATTCTAACAGGGTAATAATGGAAATGATATAGCCCATAAACATGGTGCAGTCTCCAGCAAAGATTTTAGCTGGATAAAAGTTATACACTAGAAAGCCCAGTGTCGATCCTAACATAATAAAGGTCAAAAGCATGACCATCGTTCCACTTCGTCCTTGGCAAAAGCCAATGATTCCAATGGTCACATAGAAAATACTGGTAATCCCACCACTTAATCCGTCGAGGCCATCGATCAAATTGATGATATTGACACAGGCAATGATAAAGAAAATCGTAAGAGGATAAGCCCATATGCCAAAATTGATATAAAAACCGAAGGCTGTAATGTCGTTTAACAAAATACCACCATAAAAGACGGTTACGAAGGCGGCCGCTAACTGGCCAATTAATTTTTGAGAAGCTCTTAGGGAATGGACGTCATCGATGACTCCCGTCAACACAATAAGAAAACTTCCGATCAAAATTGAATTCATCTGCACACTGTGAATACCAAATAACATATAACCGACTAAAAAACTCAAGAAAATTCCTAAGCCACCTAATTTAGGGATCGGATTCTTATGGATATGACGACCCTTTTCATCTTTTCGGGGTACGTCGATCGCTCCTATATGATGAGCTACCCACTTCATCAGCGGCATGATAATACAGGAAGTTAGAAATGTTGTCACCGTAATTAAAAGTGCTTGTTTGATATCGCTTACGAACATATACATCCTTCTTTCTACTTAAATTATAACAAAGTTTTATCAAATGGCAAGAAAAAAACCGCGAAAAAACGGTTTTATTGTTCTAACAACTTCATATTATCGAGCAAAATTCCACACCCTTCGGCTACACAAGTAAGTGGAGAATCCGCTATAAAAACAGGTACTTTCAATTCTTTGGCAAAAAGTTGCGGAAGTCCCTCTATCATTGCGCCACCGCCAGTTAAGACGATGCCTTTATCCACAATATCTGCGGATAATTCTGGTGGAGTCTGTTCTAAGACGTTTTTAGCAACTTTGATAATTTCATAAATACTATGATGAAGGGCTTCTTCTACTTCGCTTTGATTGATATCGATCGTCTTAGGAAGACCACTTACGATGGCACGTCCACGAACTTCCATTTTTTCGTTTTTGTCTGGTTCGAAGACCGTAGCAATTTTGATTTTGATCTCTTCGGCCGTATGTTCTCCCACGAGCAGTTTATATTTATCTTTGATATACTTGATGATATCTTTGTCAAAAGCATTTCCAGCAATGCGAACAGAATTGCTCGTCACAATCCCATTCAAGGAAAGGATGGCAATATCGGTCGTTCCTCCGCCAATATCAATTACCATGTTGGCACTTGGTTTGGAGATGTCCATTCCAGCTCCAACGGCCGCAACTTTAGGTTCCTCTTCCATATAAACTCTCTTAGCCCCCATGCGTTCAGCTACTTCCTTGATGGCGTTCTTCTCAACCTGGGTTGTGTTTGATGGACAACAGATTAAAATACGGGGTTTAGAAAGTAGGCCTTTCGCATTAATTTTCTTTAAAAAGCAGTTGAGCATCGCTTCCGTCGCTTCAAAATCATCGATGACTCCATCCCGCATCGGCTCGATGGCCTTTACCTTTCCTGGCGTTCTTCCTACCATTTCACTTGCCTCTTTGCCGACCGCCAAAATTTTTTTGGAATCTGTGGCAATCGCCACGACACTTGGCTCATTTAAGACGATGCCTTCGCCTTTGACATAAATTAATACATTGGCTGTACCCAAATCAATTCCTATATCTTTTGCTAACACGTTATCACATCCATTCTCTATAGTTATTATTCTACCATAAATACGTTTCTATTCCTATTTTTTTGATATTTTTCTTTGGTTCTAGCACCGCCAATCAAGTGCCGAAGGCTCTTATGTTTTAAAAAAAGCAACTGCACTTTTTCATATAGAATCGGATCGATCGTTTTTAAATGAACTTGTAAATCTTGATGAATCGTACTTTTACTCAAATCCATTTTTTTCGATAGAGAACGTAGTGTTTCTTCGTTTTCCACTAACAACTGGGCTTCTTTTTTTATTCGTTCGATTTTTTCTTTTCTCATAAATCCTCCTGTAACAGTATACACAGCAAGGATCTAAATAGAACGAAAAAAGCCGTCTAGAAAGCGGCTAATTATTTTCGTTTAAAGTTTGATCGAGATAACGCTCTGGATTTACTACCTGTCCTTTGTAGAACAATTCAAAATGTAGATGATTTTTTAAAGTAGCGTCCAACTTGTTTTCCCCTGTTTTCCCAATGACTTGACCTTGTCTTACAACATCTTCTTTCTTGACATTGACTTCTCCTAAACTTTGATAAACACTGATAAAATCGTTATCATGTTGGATCTCAACGATCTTTCCAAGAAGTTCATCTTCCTTGACACTGACTACTGTTCCATCTAAAACAGCAACAACATCGAAACTCTCTTCTAGAACGAAGTCCATTCCAGAATTTTGCATGTAAGTGTTTTCATGATAGATGAGGGATTGTTCTTGACGGGCGTTATCAGCTTGATAGTCATAAAAGTATTTGCCAACAGTAACATTCTCATTTGTATAAGGACGTATCATTTTTACTTCTGTATTAATAACAGGAGTTTCTTCTTCTACAATAGATTCCGATACATATTTGATATCTTCCTCTGGATTGCCACTTTGTTTGGTTGTCGTTAGGAATACACCCATTACAAATAATGCGACGAAAGCAAGATAAATACTAGGTAATACAAAGGGTTTTAACTTCAATCTTTTGTTCATTCTTTCCACCTCATTAAAAGTCTGAACAAAAATTTTGAATTTATACTTTTTTTAATAAATTTTTGAACTTAAGAAAAAGTCATAAATAAAGTTGGTGATAAGATAGATGATACAAAGTCCAAGGAGCAGGTAAAAAATTCGAGCTTGTATTACTTTGTTCTTTTTGAAAATTTGATTGATATTTAAAGAATCCATCGCATAGATGACCAAAATCGTGACACCTAAATAGATAAAAAATTTAACACTCATGTTCTTCCTCGTCGTCCTTTTTTCTCATCTTCCGTTTCGGCGTTTCGTAATCACTGATCATATCGATTCTTCTTTGGTGGCGTTCTAGTCCTGAGAAAGCAGTCTTCAAGAAGGTATCGACAATATCTTTGGCTTTAAAGGTTGGCATGGAACCATTTAGAGCAAGAATATTGGCATCGTTATCTAATTTAGCAGATTTTGCTTCATTGATCGAATCTACTTTGGCGCAGCGAATGCCTTTGACCTTATTGCAGGCAATACTGATTCCAATGCCGCTACCACATATTGCAATCCCGACACTCACTTCCCCAGATACAACTTTTTCCCCTAAGAGAAAAGCAAAATCCGGATAGTCGACAGGAGCTGTTCGATCAGTTCCTAAATCGATGGTATCGTAACCAATTTTTGTTAAATATTTCAATAATTTTTGTTTTAAGCGATAACCTCTATGGTCGCTTGCAAGTCCTATTACCATTTTTTCACCTCTATCATATAGTTAGTATAACATAAAACTTTGTCAATATTGTGGAAAAAATATGAAATTGCATGAAAAAAGAAAGCGCTGTGCTTTCCTTAGTTTTCAAATCCATATTTTTTATTGAATTTATCTACTTTACCAGTTTTTGATGCTCGATTTTGTTTTCCTGTATAGAATGGATGACATTTAGAACAAACTTCAACGGAAATTTCGTCTTTAGTAGATTTTGCTGTAAATGTTTCTCCACAAGCACAAGTGATCGTAGCATCTTTCACTTCTGGATGAATTCCTTTTTTCATTTTTCTCTCTCCTTCCGCCATGACAAAAATCAGTCATAGTAATGCAATGTGCTATTAGTATAGCAGGAAATGTGGGCTTTTTCAAGTTAATTTAATACTTTTTTCTCTAAATAATCGATAATTGTTCTGCTGATGGCCTCATAACCTTTGGTATTGGGATGAATATCGAGAGGATTGGGTAGATAGTCGTCATTGTTCTTAAAAATATCATAAGTACTCAAATAAGTCATTTTATATTTATTGCAAATAGATTGATATTGAAGATCTATATAAGCAAAGATTTTGTCAAGATCTTCTTCTAGATCACTCGTCAATCTTGGTAAGGGATTATAATAACCAATGACCACTACTTCATTTTTCGCATATTTTCGAATTTCTTTTAAAGTTTGATCTAACTTTGGTAAAACCTCATCCACTTTTTGGATCAAGTCCAAGTTTTTAAGATCTTCTTTTAAATTGGCGAGATTAAAACTTTGAATAAAATCATTCGCACCAATAGAAATCGTCACTAAATTCGAGGCTCTTAAGGACGATTTGATGTTGATAATTTTATCGTCCACTTGAATTGTTTTATTGTCTTGGATCGCCTCTAGTAAATCCGTCGTTTTGTCTCCACTTTGCGCAAAGCCTTTCGTATAAAATTTTAAAAGATTATTTCGACTAAGATAATTGGCAATGTAATCTGTATAGCCAAAGTTGATCTCTCCATAAGGATTTTGGCCTGCCGCCAAGGAATCTCCTAAGGCAATGTAGTTCATTCTTTGATCGTTATTAAAAACATAGATTAAAAAAACGCTCAAAAAAACGAGGATGCTGATGATGAGTTTTTTATATTTCATAGGTACTATTTCCTCCATAAAAAAAATAGAGATTACTCTATATTAATCTATTTCTTTAATCTCTATTTTAGCACCTACATTTGTCAATTTTTCCACTATTTGCTCGTATCCACGAAGAATGTGTTCGACATTTTTAATCGTTGTTTTTCCTTTGGCAATGAGTCCTGCCGCAACAAGTGCAGCACCAGCTCGTAAATCCGTCGCCTTAACGGTACAGCCTTTTAAAGGAGTCTTGCCTACCACCGTCGCTTTTCGGTCTTTCGTGGTAATCGACGCGCCCATCTTGTTTAAATATGGCACTTGCATAAAACGATTCTCATAAATCGTTTCTTCAACCGCCGACTTTCCTTCACACTGCGTTAAAAGCACCATAAAAGGCTGTTGCAAATCGGTGGCAAAGCCAGGATAAGTCTGTGTTTTTAAGGAAACATGCCGATATTTTTCGGCTTGACTGACTACGATATAGTCTTGACCGATATCTAAATCTACACCTATTTCGTCTAGTTTAGAAATTAAGGCTTCTAAGTGTTCGGGAATGATATTGTCAATTTTTAAATAGTTTCCACAGAGTGCTCCAAAAATCAAATACGTTCCTGCTTCAATTCGGTCGGGAATAACTTCATGAAAACAGCCTGTAAGATGTTCTACCCCACGAATTTTAATGGTGCTTGTACCGGCACCGGTAATTTTGGCACCCATATTGTTTAAGAAAGTTGCCACATTGACGATCTCTGGCTCTTTAGCCGCATTGTCAATAACCGTTGTTCCTTTGGCTTTGACGGCTGCCAACATGATATTGATGGTAGCTCCGACAGACGCAAAGTCAAGATAGATGTTTGCCCCTTTCAATTCACTTGCTTCCACTAAATAGCGATCGCCATCTTGTGTTACTTTGGCGCCCAAACTTTCAAACCCCTTTAAATGTAAATTGATGGGGCGTGATCCGATCGAACAGCCACCTGGAAAACACATTTCAACTTTTTTATATTTTCCAAGTAGCGCACCCATAAAATAATAAGAGGCTCTTAGTTTTTTTGATAGTGAACAAGGAATCTCTTTATTAATCAAGTTTTCTGCATCTAACACTAAACTCTCACTGGCGCGTTGTACTTTAACACCCAAATATTCTAATATTTCACATAGAGCATCGGTATCTGTAATTTCTGGAACATTGCAAATTGTCACTTTTTCTTCTGCCAAGATCGCGGCCGGAATCAAAGCCACGGCACTGTTTTTAGCTCCAGCTATTCGAACCGTACCATTTAATGGTTGTCCTCCGATGATTTCTAATGTCTTCATATTCACCTCATTACTCTTTACTATATTGTATTACTTGTCCTTAGTGATGTGCCTATGATCTTGTACCAAAAATTTTGATAAACTCATGAATTTGCTCTTTCATTGGAACTTCTCCACTACGAATGATACGACGGGGATCATATTCTGTCTGATCTTCTGATAAAAATGCTCGTACCGCTTTGGTCCAGACGATCTGTAATTCTGTATTGACGTTGATTTTGGCAATACCACAAGAAATGGCTTTCTTAAGATCTTCTTCTGGAATTCCAGTTCCGCCATGTAACACTAAGGGAATGGGCAAAATCTCATTCATTTTTTGCATTGTTACAAAGTCTAGATTGGGCTTTCCTTTATATAGACCATGCACACTTCCTAAAGCAGGAGCGATGGAGTCAATCCCAGTCTCTTCGTAAAGACGTACACAGTCTTCGATTTTGGCATGATATTTTTTTCCTTCAACGCCGTCTTCACTGCCACCAACGCGACCCATTTCTGCTTCGACACTAACGTCTCTTGCATGAGCATAGTCCACAACCTCTTTCGTAAGGCGAACATTTTCTTCTACCGACAAAGAAGAAGCATCGATCATTACGGAAGTAAACCCAGCATCAATTGCATTTTTACAAGCTTCAACGCTCTTTCCATGATCCAAATGTAGACAGACAGGAATGGTAATCTTTAAGTCCTGTACTAAAGCTTTTACCAAACTAGCTACAGTATAAAAACCGCCCATATAGTTTGCAGCACCTTCACTTACTCCTAATATGACGGGAATTTGTTGCTCTTCGCAAGCCTCTAAGATAAATCTGGTCCACTCTAAGTTGTTGATATTAAAATGAGGAATTGCATAACTCCCTTTTTTGGCATCTGATAACATTTTTTTACTATTTACGATCATATTATCACCCAATTTAATCATAGACGGCAGGTTCTGTTTTGTCAAACAAAAAAAGCCCTGGTTTACACTATTTGGCTTCTATGATTATTTATATTATGGTTCAAAATGAATACAAGGGTTATGATCAAGTCCGTAGTTTTCTTCACTTTTGTGAGCATTATAGTAGGTTCCACATTCACTGCCCTTGGCCCAACCAAAGACATCATTTCCAAAACTTTCAAACTCTGATATGCTACTTTTTCCCTTAATTGTGACACTCGTTAATTGGTTATTATAAAAAGCATGTCCTCCCAAAGTTGTAACACTCTCTGGAATTGTAATTTTCGTTAATTGATTTTCAGAAAAAGCATTTTCGTTAATTGTAGTAACTCCTTCCGATAATTTGATTTCTGTTATTTGACTATCATTAAAAGAATAGCTACCTATTGTTATTAATGTGGATGGAAACTCTACTTTCTTTATTTTACTACTCTGAAAAGTAAAACTTGCTATTTCAGTAACTCCTTCAGGAATATATATACTTTTAATAGGATTTATTCTAAAACCACCAAGAATGGTTGTATTTTCAGGTATTTCTACCTTTTCTATTTGATTATCTGAAAACGCATGAACTCCTCCAACACCCAATGTAGTAGTTATACTATTGGGTATCCCCACTATTTTTATTGAGTTTAATCGAGCTGCATAAGCATCAATAGTTGTTACTCCTTCTGGTATAAATAAACTTGTTAATCCTTTGCTACTAAAAGCTCTCCATATGCCTGTTATTTTTTGCCCCTTTATTTTACTTGGAATTACTACATCGGTTATAACTGGTAAGCCCTCTTCATTTCCTTCATAGCATTTGTAATCAGTAATACTATTCCTATTTACTGTAAAACAATTTTCTGGTGTCTCTATCACTTGTTCGGCTTCGACTCTTATCTTTCCTCTAAACACTTTCCCTGCAATAACATCGGGATCTTCTATCGTACTATCTAACCATAATCTTAAATCATATTCATAACTTTTTCCTGGATAGATAAAGGCTTCGTCTAAGACTATTCCTCTTTCTTCGGTTATTTCTGTTAAAGGTTCTGTTATATCAAATACTTTCTCTTTATATAGATTATATTTTATTAGATTAGTATCTAGTTTCTGCTCTCCTTCTTCATAGTCTCCTTCATCTAAATAAATAACATATCTACTTGCTATCGTACCATTATTCGTCAAGGTAAAGTGATATGGATCTTGCCTTTTCCCTGCTTCATCACTCATGGGTAAGGCGCCTTCGATTTGAATTCCTTTGGTCATTGTATCATCTAAGACTAAGGACAAATTACCTCCTTTTACTGCATTAGAGTTTTTTCCATTTAAGGTCAACATAAGCCATGCATAAGAGATTCCTACTAAAAGAACCGTTCCTACAAGAATGGGGAGTACTATGATAAATTTCTTCTTTTTTGACTCATTCATTGTTTAACCTCCATTCTTGATTCTTATTATTTTAGTATACATCAACCCCCCCCCCATCTGTCAATGGGCGGTGGGGAATGTGGTCCTTTTTTAGTGAATCTTTCGGTGCTACTACAAAGTTTAAAAAAAGAGTCCTCTTATCTTGAACTCTTTTTTCAAACTACTCTTCTGTTTGTTTGTGTGCTTCAACATTTTGGTTGTACTGTTTTCCGTATTCAGTAGCTTGAACTTTGTTTTCTACTGAAGAATTGTTGCGATCGCATTGTTGTTGCATACTGTTCTGTAGACTTTTGTTTGACTCTTGTTTAGATGTCTTATTGCTTTGATTTTTCATTTTTTTCACCTCAATAATAGTGTAACCAGAAATATAATTTATATGAGAAAATAGTGAATGGAAAGTCCTAGCAAAATGATACTTCCAATGAACGTCGACCATTTGCCAAAGCGATGACTAAGAGATGTGCCAATCGTCAAGCCGAAATAAGTAAAAGTGGCACTCGTAAGCGAATAAACTATACAGGATGAGAGAATACTAATAATGGATTGACCTAAAGTTCCAAATCCTATCCCTATTGAAAAACTATCAATACTTACTGTAAAACCAAATAATAGTAATGATCCGATGCTTTGAAGCGGCTTTACTTCTTCCTCTTTTTTTAAAGAAAGCAACATTTGAATGGCAATTACTAAAAAGATCGCTCCGACTAAAAACTCTGGATCTAGAATATAACGCGCTAAAAAGTGATCACCGATGAGATATCCTAAAAGCGGCATGAAAAAGTGATAAATTCCTACGATCGTACTTAGTTGCCAAATCGTTTTTCTTCGTAAATTGATCGTTCCATAGAGAATGGCCAAAGAAAATGCATCCATGCTTAACCCGATCCCTACTAATAAGTTTGTCACAAAAAAAGACATATCATTCACTCCTGATATATCTTACTGTATTTTTTCTTTATTCATTCTTAAAAAATCGATCCAGCAGTTCTTTTACGAAAAATTTATATTCTGTTTCCGTAGTCTCACTCGTCTCTTCTGCCTCTAATAGACAAAGTGGCGGGAAAAGCACACACCACCAGTTGTCCCCTTCTCCTCTTCCTAAAGTGATGACTAGTGATTCATAATAGCCTTCTTCATAGGTCACTCCTTTGTAGACTTTCTGTGGAAAATAGTTCATGCCGTAGTTTAAGTGAAATGTCTCTTGTACTTTTTGCTCTTGGATGGTATCTTCCACAATCACTTCAAAATCGTGTAAATTGTCTTTTAAAATTGTTCGAGCTTCCTCGACGGACGTAACATTCTTTAATAGTCGCGCAATTTCCTTTTGGACTTGATTGCGAACTTCTATTTTTAACGCTTGATCTTCTTCTTCGTTGCTATTTGGAATCACCCGTAAGCGTATCGCCTCTTGCGGAATCAAAACTTCCTCTGCTTTTGCACTTCCCATTAAAAAGATTGCCATGACGATCGATGCGACAATCAATAGTTTCTTCATCAAAAAAACCACCTTTCATTTTATACTGCGGTGGTCTTAAAAGAATTATACAAGATGATGCGCGACAAAAATCATCCGATCTCGACCTTGAAGATCCTGTTTTACTTCTACGGTCACATCTTTTAAATGTTTTTTAATGAGATTCGTCACATCTTCCCCTTGACTACAACCAATCTCGAAAGCAAGTAAATAACGATCTTGAACATGGTCTTGAACATCTTTTAAAATTTTTTTATAACAGTCTAATCCATCCACTCCGGCATAGAGCGCTAAAGGAGGCTCATTGTCTTTGACGATGGGGTCGATCTCTTCATTTTCTTTAATATAGGGCGGATTGGAAATAATCACATCATAACTCCCTTGGACATTGGTAAACATATCACTCTCTAGAAATGTTACGTCCGTATTTAAATGATGGGCATTTTCTTGGGCCACTTCCAAGGCTTCTCTACTGATATCGACCAGCGTAACATCGCTATTGGGGAGTTTCTTTTTTAACGTGAGCCCAATGACCCCACTTCCACAACCTAGATCGAGAATCTTCACAGGTTCGTCGAAATACTTTTGAATAAAGTGTAAAGTGTTTTCTACCAACTCTTCGGTCTCAAATCGTGGTATCAATACATTTTTGGTAACTTTAAAGCGATTTCCATAGAAATTCACATTCCCTAAGACGTATTGAATTGGTTTGTTTGTCAACAAAGCGTCAATGCTTTCTTTGAAGATTTGTACAACATCCGCTTGGACTTCTTCATCCAAATGGTTGAGAAGTTCTAATGGATTATAATGCAGATACTCTCCTAAAAGCAGGCGAACTTGATCTTTGTGCAGACGTTGATTTCCATATTGGATCAATTCTTCTACTTTCATTCAGCCTCTTCCCTCATCAATTTTCTTTTTTGGTCTTCAAATGTGAGGGCATCAATAATTTCTCCAAGATCTCCATCCATCACACGATCTAAATTCTTAGTCGTAAAGCCAATGCGGTGATCCGTCACTCGATTTTGTGGATAATTATAAGTTCTGATCTTTTCAGAGCGATCGCCCGTCCCAATTTTGCTGCGACGTTCTTGTCCTTCTTGTTCCTCTTGCTCTCGAACTTTTTGTTCATATAGACGCGCTTTTAAAACTTTCATCGCTTGCTCTTTGTTTTGAATTTGACTACGTTCATTTTGGCAAGTAACGACCGTATTGGTTGGCAAGTGCGTAATTCGTACAGCACTATCGGTCGTATTGACTCCTTGTCCACCACAGCCACTACTGCGGAAGATATCGATGCGCAAATCTGAAGGTTTGATCTCTATGTCATCCACTTCTTCAGTTTCTGGCATGACTAATACCGTCGCTGTAGAGGTTTGGAGCCGACCATTGGACTCTGTTACAGGAACTCTTTGTACACGGTGTGATCCACTTTCATATTTGAACTTGCTGTAACTACCTTTTCCTTTGATCATAAACTCAATTTGGCTATAACCTCCGGCTTCTCCTTCGATCGCATTATAAACCTCGATTTTTAAGCCTTCTTTTTCTGCATAGCGAGAGTACATTCTAAATAGGTCGCCAGCAAAGATATTGGCTTCATCGCCTCCGGCAGCTCCTCTGATCTCCATGATGACATTTTTACTATCTTGAGGATCTTTAGGTACCAATAATAACTCAAGTTCACTTTTTAATTTCTCCTCTTGCTCTTCTAATGCGGGCAACTCTTCTTTGGCCATCTCAGAAAGTTCAGGATCTTTGATCATCTCTTGGGCTGCCTCGATTTCTTCTAATACTTTTTTGTACTTGCGATAACAAGCGACCACTTCTTCTAATTCTGCAAGCTCTTTAGAAAGTTCCTTCGTCTTTTCAATATCACTTAAAACTTCTGGCTTGGTTAGTTCCTGTTCGATCTCTTGATATCTTGTTTCGGTTGCATCTAAACGTTCAATCATCCCGCTCACCCTTTCTTTTCGTATTATATCATATTTTTAGGCTTTTAAAAACTAGAATTATTGTTCTAATTCTAGTTCATCTTCGTCGATTACTACTAAATCTTTAAGTTCATCGTCATTCTCATCAAAGTCGTCTTCTTCATCCCCAGAATCATAGTTATCTTCTTCGATTTCTTCTTTGTCTTCCTCGTCCTCTTTGACTTCTTCAATTTCCTCATCTTCATCATCGGTCGCTTTGATAACTTTATCAGAGGTATGGCGACTTCGCAAGTCCCAAGTTCCATCTTCCAACATCAAAAACCGCTTGTCGGTGGTAAGAGATGTATAGAAGTCTCCTATTTTATTATTATATACAGCCTCTGACAATCCTAATAGATCTGTAATCTTGTGGAAAATGTCTGCCGTATTCATCGGTTGATCCTCTTCTAATAGCAAATAAGTAATATCTTTATAAGATAATGCTTCTAAGTCTTCTTTGGTCATTTTTTTAATACTCATTTTTATCCTCCTACATTTGAAATCATATCATTATATGCACATGATCGGAAAAAAGTTTTCCTTAAAAAATAATCAATTAAACTTATATCATTATTTCTATAGAAATGCAACTGTTTTTCGATCTTTTTCTTACATATTTGATAAGTTTAGTTTTTTCGTAAAAATGGATCTTATACATCTTAGATTTCTTTCCACTGGAAAGTACATTGAAAAGTGGTGATAGAATCTTTATTTTGGGGAATGACATAGATCAATTCTAACGTATTTTCGCTTGATTTCCACTCTACAGTGTAGATGGGAATGGTGACGGTCTTGGCAAGTTCTTTTAAAGTATATGTGCCTTCTTTGGTGCATTCTTTTTCAAAATACAAGAGCAGTTCTGAAGTCTCTTCGATCTTTTTTAAGCTTTGATTTGATAGATCGATCTCATATTTGGTAGTTGCATCTTGGAAAGATAAGAATTTTGAATCTTCCTGATACGTTCCTTTTCCTGTAATTTGCAAAGTGCCATCATCATTTTTAATCCGACCTTCTACTTTAACATTTTTCATACCATTCCTCTTTTCAAATTTATACTTTGCATTATAGCATAACTTATTTTAAATAGATACATATTTTCTTCTTTTTTTTTCATACTAACAGAAGAAAGGTCGGAACGCTATGAAAATACTGAAAAAAGGTCTTTTGGGCATCCTCTTGCTCATCGCTATTTTTATCGTAGGAAACATTGCTGTCTATACCTATGCGAAAATTACACCTAAATTAGAAATTCGAAGTGCCAACAGTCTTGCTCTTTATGATCAACAGGGAAATTTGTTTTTTCAAGGAACTGGATCTAGGGAGTGGATCGCTTTAGACAATATCTCTGATTATTTAATCGATGCGACCTTGGCTGCAGAGGATAAAAACTTTTATAAACATAAGGGCTTTGACTATCTTCGAATCTTGAAAGCGACTTATGTCAATATCACTTCCGGAAAAACAAAGCAAGGAGCTTCGACGATCTCTCAACAATATGCCAAAAATTTGTTTTTGGATTTTGAAAAAACTTGGAAGAGAAAATGGGATGAAATGTGGCTAACTTTAGAGTTGGAAGTACACTATAGTAAAGATGAAATTCTAGAAGGATATCTTAATACGATCAACTATGGCCATGGAATGTTAGGAATTGAAAATGCAGCAAAGTTTTATTTCGATAAGAGTGCTTCTGAACTCACTTTGGCAGAGGCAGCAATGTTGACGGGAATTCCTAAATCTCCAAGTAATTATTCGCCTTTGGTCAATCCTGAAATTGCTACTTCACGGCAACAAAAAATTTTGGAACTGATGGTCAAAAATAAAATGATCACGGAAGAACAGAAAAATGAAGCACTGAAAGAAGAGTTGGTGTATGTTGGAAAAAAAGATCTCATCAATCTTTCGACCGTCATGTATTATCAAGATGCCGTCATTCGAGAATTGCAATCCATCAAATCAATTCCTTCTTCTTTTTTAGATACGGGAGGTCTTAAAATCTATACCAACCTCGACATTAATGCCCAGACGGAGCTTGAAAACAACGTGAAAGAAAATCTTCCAGAAGATTCTAAAATCGAAGCAGCGGCAGTCATGATGAAACCAGAGACAGGAGCCATCGTCGCATTGTTGGGAGGAAGAGATTACAGTACTTCTCAGTACAATCGAGCAGTGCAGGCGAAGAGGCAAGTAGGCTCCACTATGAAGCCATTCCTCTATTATGCGGCGCTTGAAAATGGATTTACTACCAGTACGACTTTTACTAGCGAAGAGACCACTTTTACTTTTTCCAACGATCAGACTTATTCTCCACAAAACTACAATCAAAAATATGGCAACAAGCCCATTTCGATGGCCACGGCAGTCGCTTATTCAGAAAATATCTATGCAGTTAAAACGCATATGTTTTTAGGAGAAGAAACATTGGTAAACATGGCCAAACGAGTGGGCATTACGGCGGAGTTGGAACCTGTCCCATCGCTACCGCTTGGTACTGGGGAAATCAATATTATCGAAATGGCTAGCGGCTACTCTGCTTTTGCGAATGAAGGTTTTAAAGTGGATCCCTTTCTCATTACAAAAGTAGAAGACATTTATGGCAATGTTCTCTACCAACACAAGAACGTCAAAGAAAGTATTCTCAACAAAAATTTAACTTTTATCATGAACAATTTACTGACCGTGACTTATGACTCGAATTATATTGATTATAATTATCCTACGGCCATCAATCTCGCTCCAAAAATGACTCATACCTATGCACTTAAAACAGGAACTACTGCGACGGACCACTGGGCAATCGGCTACAACAAAGATATCGTTACTGCGGTTTGGATCGGCTACGACGACAATCAAGAGCTTGTTCCCTCTGAATATAAATATAGTTCGAATATTTGGCTCGACTCCATGGAAGACTATCTCAAAGATCAGCCAGATGCATGGTATGAAATGCCAAATAATGTCGTTGGGGTTTTAGTGGATCCAATCTCTGGGAAACCTGCCACCAATGAGACAGAAAAAAAGAAGATCATGTACTTTGTAAAAGGTACAGAACCTTCTTTAGCGGATCCGGTATTTGATGAGATCGCTTCTGGATCACAATAATTGAACGTTGTCGCCCGTTTTTATAAGTATGGCGTTGGCATCATCCGTATCAAGATGTAACTCTAAACAGAAAGAGGGATCTACTTTGATTTTGACATGATCAAGGATGGCTCCTTTAGGGCCATCAAACTGAACTTGAACTTCTTCCTGATCTGCAAGTCTAAGGCGAAGTTGATCCTCTTGTGTCATATGAATGTGTCGATTCGCAATAATGGCACATTCTTTTTTGATGGAACCTTCAGGGCCAATGATCTCTACTTCTGCGGCCTGAAATAAATCTCCTGAATCTCTAATGGGGGGATCAATTCCTAAATGAACGGCATCGGTCCTGGAAAGTTCTACTTGGCTATACTTTCGAAGGGGTCCCACCAAGCGAACATGCTCGATGAGGGCTTTGTCGGTCTTAATATCGACAACTAGATTGGAAGCAAACTGTCCTGGTTGGCGAAGAGACTTTTTTACTTCCAAAGGACGCGCTCCAAACAAGATTCTATAGTCTTCTTCATTTAAATGCACATGTCGATTTGATACACCTACTGGAATTTCCATATTATTCGGCCTCTTTTCTTGATTCTTATTTATTTTAGTATAGCACTTTTTGGGTTTTGATAGAAATATTTTTTTATCGATTACATACACTTTACTGTAATGAAAGGAAGTATGTATGAATAATCAAATGTTTGCGAACTATATTCCCCCAGTAGTACATCCCGGTGGCGGAGGAACACAACCACCGAATCAAAATATGTCTGGGATTGGTGCCCCTAGCACCCAGCCCCCTTATGCTGAAAACTTACTGAAACTAAATCAAGGGAAATTAGCGACTTTCTACATGTCTTATTCTGACTCTGTAGAATGGCGGGATAAAACTTTTACTGGCATTATCGAAGATGCCGGACGCGACTATGCGCTCTTGAGCGACCCCAAAACAGGCAAATGGTGGCTCCTATGGCTCGTCTATATCAATTATGTTGAATTCGATGAACCAATTTTACATAATTAGAATCTTCAAGATTCTTTTTTTGTTGTTTTATTTTGCTCTAATAATTGCCAGAGAGATTTGTTTTTGATATAATTTAAGTATCATAAAGAGGTGATGATATGATCTATTGGATCATTGGAGTAGTCGTAGTTTTAGCGGCACTTGGAATTTTCGTTATTACGATCTATAACAAATTTCAGTTGGCGATTATTAAGATCGATGAAGCAGAGAATAACATCGATATTCTCTTAGAAAAAAAATTAGATCATCTTGAACGGATTGCAAATTTGTTTGAAGGAAAATTAAAAGAAGATGATCCCCCATTTTTAGATATTCAAAAATTTAAAAGTAAAAAACTCACCCACTTTCAGATGAGAGATGCACTGGAGCGAAAAATTAAAGAACTCAATGAAATCTTGGATCGTCATGGGGATCTAGAGGAGTTAGAAAATGTCAAGAATTTACTGGAAGAACTTACGGACATTAATACTGATTTAGATGCAGCGATTCGTTATTATAATGACAACGTGATCCTCTTGAACAAACTAATTCGTTGTTTCCCATCCAATATTATGGGACTTTGCTTACATTATCAAGTGAAAGAATTTTATTCTGACGAAAAAGAAGAAATGTTTGAAATATTAAAAAAATAGGATGTTAACGCATTCTATTTTATTTGCCAATCAATCGGCGAAAGATGGTTTTTCTTTAAAAACTCATTGGTTTTGGAAAAAGGATGACTTCCAAAGAAGCCACTGGCAGCTGAAAATGGTGAAGGATGTGGCGATTCGATTACGTAATGGTTGGGATTGGTAATCAGTGCTTTTTTACTTCGGGCATAACTTCCCCAGAGGATAAAGACTACCGGGTCTTTTTTTTCATTTAATATTTTAATTACCGCATCCGTAAACGTTTCCCAGCCATGGCCTTTGTGGGAAGCCGGCTTGTCTTTTTCTACCGTTAAAACTGCATTGAGCAACATGACCCCCTGCTCTGTCCAAGGAACTAGACTCCCTGTTTCAGGGAAGGGATATCCCAAATCGTCTTCTAACTCTTTAAAAATATTCTGTAATGAAGGAGGCTTTGGAATCCCTGGTCGCACTGAAAATGATAGGCCTTGGGCTTGCCCTTCTCCATGATATGGATCCTGCCCAAGAAGAAGGACTTTCACTTTATCGTATGGCGTATGACGAAAGGCATTAAAAATTTCTGTCTGTTTAGGAAAGATGGTCTTGGTTTTATATTCTTCTTTGACAAAAGAAAGCAGTTCTTTAAAATAGTCTTTTTGAAACTCTTCTTTTAATAGATTGTCCCATTCATTCCCAATCATGCAAATTCCTTCTTTCCGGCTCGTTTGACTTTATTATATAGAAAATCATTAGAGAATTCAAGTTTTTCGATGCTTGCTGATTTTATAAGTATTCCATTCGTAATGAAGGTCCTTACGCATACTCATAATGGCATAGATATTGATGATGGCCATGAGGGCAACAAAGATGTCGATTAATTGCCATAGAAATTGTGAGGCGATAACACTCCCTATGATTAGTAAAATGATCGTTAGAATTTTTAGATAAAGTAAATGACGCGGCTTGTATTTGGGATAGAGATATTGAAAATTAGATTCTCCATAATAATAGCCCGTAATCACGGTAGAAAAGGCAAAGAGCACAATCGAGATCATCAGAATCCACTCGCCAATATTTCCTAAATGATATTGAAGTGCATATTGGGTAATTTCGATCCCATTCACATCTTCCAATATCAAGTTTTGGTAATTGGAAGTTAGAATAATAAACGCCGTCGTCGTGCAGATCACTAAACTGGTAAAATAAATTCCTAAAATTTGAAGAAGTCCTTGGCCAATAGGATTATTGCTGTCACTCGTCGCAGAAGCAATGGCACCACTTCCAAGACCTGCTTCGCTAGAAAAAACTCCTCGTTGGATACCGATTAAAGCTGAAGTAATGACTCCTACCCCTAAACTTTTAAAATTAAATGCCTCTTTGACGATCGTCCCCAACAACGATATTACCAATGGGAAATTCTTGAAAATGATCACTAGGCCTACTGCAAGATAACCGACACCCATGATGGGAACGAGCTTTCCGGTGGCATCGGCAATTCCTTTAACTCCTCGAACAATGATGCTGGCAGTTATGATGGCAATGATAATTCCAATGAACAAAGGAGGAATATCCATCTTCGTCGTCAGACTTTTGGCAATCGTATTCGATTGAATCGTTAAAAAGCCAAAAATATAGGCAATGATGATCAGGACGGCATAAGTTCTCGCCAAGCGTTTATTTCCTAAGCCTTTATCGATATAATAAGCAGGTCCCCCTTTATAATATTTTCCATCTTTCTCTCGATAGATCACTCCCAAACAACTTTCCACAAACCCATTGGGTGCGGTAATGATCGAAGAGATCCACAACCAAAAGATACTTCCTACTCCTCCCATATGAATGGCGAGGGCAACACCCGCTAAAGACCCCACTCCAATCCGGGCGGCGGTTGCCATCATCAAGGATTGAAAAGGCGAGATGCTCCCTTCCTTTTTTCCTTTGAAGCCTCGCACCATCTCCCGAAACTTAAATTGAACAAAGTGCGTTTTCCACGTAAAATAAAGACCGCTTCCTATAAGAAAGATCGTAGCGATCCCCCAAAGCAATTTATTGACGATTTCGATCATATTATCACCATTATTATCATAGGTGGTCAAGGGAAATTAATTTGTCAAAAAAAGAAAGTTACTTATGATAACTTTCGTGATTATTGATCTTAAAAGCGCGATAGAGTTGTTCCAAGAGGATGACCCGAAATAATTGATGAGGAAAAGTCATTTTTGAGAAAGAAAGTTTATAATTTGAACGGTTTTTGATTCCTTCCCCTAGTCCATAGGAACCGCCAATTACAAAAGTGAGATTGCTGTTGGTTAGAAATAATTGATCAATTTTATTCGCAAATTCGACGGAAGTTGGCTGATCCCCTTCAATTTCTAAAGCAATGACATAATCCTTAGGAAGAATTTGCTTCATGATTTTTGCTTCTTCCTTCCCAAGGGCTACCGCTGGATCAAGGAGTCCTTCATCCATAATCTCGACAAGTTCTATATTGGTATACTTGCTAAGACGTTTTTGGTATTCCTGTACTGCTTCTTTTAAATACGTTTCTTTTAATTTTCCTACACAGATAATTCGAATCATATTACACCTCGATATAAGGACTTTCTTCTCTTTGGCGGGCAATGATGAGTTTTTTATTTGGATTTCCTTGATCTTTAATTTCTTCTTCGATTGTAGATTGCGCAATTTGTTCTGTATTGTTAACTTCACTTAAATGCGCTAAAACAATATATTTGGTGTTATCGCCAATGATATTTTTTAAATACGTGGCCGTGGTGTGATTTGATAAGTGGCCTTTGTCGCTCAATACTCGCTGTTTCAAATAATAAGGATATGGACCCTCCATCAACATTTTCTCATCGTGATTGCTCTCGATGATGTAGATATCTTTATTTTTCATCTGCTTTAAATAACGTTCGTTGATGTAGCCAGTATCGG